>DATJKB010000022.1:0-5515 GCA_035491875.1 Pyrinomonadaceae bacterium
CTGCTGGATCGAATCGATATTCACATCGATGTACCGGCGGTGAAGTTTCGTGAGCTGGCGGGTGACACGCATCCGGAGACCGACAGCTCAACGACGATTCGCAATCGGGTCATTGCTGCGCGTGAAAGACAACTCAAACGGTTCACCAGCGACAAGATCTTTTCGAATGCGACTATGACGCCGCGAATGATTCGACGTCATTGTCGAATTGATAACGCGAGTGAACAGATGTTGGAACACGCGATGACGCGAGTTGGTCTATCAGCGCGGGCCTACGATCGAATCCTGAAGGTGAGTCGCACGATCGCCGATTTGGAAGGTTCAGAAAAGATCCAATCGACGCATGTGTCGGAAGCAGTTGGCTATCGATCTCTGGATCGAACCTATTGGACTTAAGCGCATGTTCGATACACTTCAGTGTTTCCGACGGGCGCGGGAATTATCAATGTCTCCGTGTAAACCGTTGAAACGGTTTTCAGCTTTCAAAAGAACACTGACCCCAGGCTAAAGCCTGGGGAGAATGAGAAGTTGCGTGTCGCAAGACGCTCTGAAGCATATCGGACATGAGCTATTCGTTAAGATTCATCACCCAGATATCAGCTTCTGTAGCAACGAACGTGAAATAGATAATTCGATTGTCGGGTGATATGCCGGGGCTACCAATATCAACATCCTGATCCGTCACAGTTAATACTGGCTGGTATTCTCTACTTTTCATGTCAAACGAGAATATCTTGCCCTGGCTTACGAACAACAGGTGACGATCGTCATTCAACCAGATGGGCCAGTCGCCAAAATCTGTTAGCCAGTCATAGTTCTTCGTTTCGAGATCGTAAATGCCAACTCCTGAATGCACTCCATTGGGCAAGTGCTTAATCCCAGCCAGCTTTTTTCCATCGTGTGACCAAGCCCATCCTTCAAACGACAGAGCCGCATCAGTTAACGGCACCAAAGGTTGCGGCGACTGTTGATTGAGCCCCGCACCCGGATCAATAACAACACACTCATTGTTCGGCGTATGAATTGAATAGGCGATCATCTTTCCATCAGACGACCACGGAGAATAATGTGCACCATTCGCCTGTGTTAATTGTTGTAAACCACTGCCATCGCGGTTGATCATCCAGACCTCATAATTACCTGTCCTGCGTGATGAGAATGCGATTCGCTTGCCATCGGGCGACCAACGCGGCCAGAAATGTCTGTAGTCGTCATTTGTAAGGTCGCGCAGTTCTGAGCCATCTGTGCGAAGAATATAAACATGACGTTGTTGGCCCATCGAATAAGCAGTCAGCCATTCTCCGTCCGGTGAGACATCCGGAAACCATAACTGCATTGATCCTCGAGTAACGGGCGCAGCCTCGCCAGTTGTTTTTGCAGAAGTCGGATCAAAACTGACTTTGCGCAGGTTTCTGATTTCTTCCTGGGCGATATAAGCGAGTCGTTGGCCGTCGCGCGAAAAGCTCAAGTGGATCGCAGCTGTTGATGCTCCAATAGTCGTCACTGCTTCAGGCTCAGCTTGTGGCACACCTGAACTTTCATCAATCGCCACACGCCAAACGTTTACGCTTCCGCCGCGATTGCTGGAAAAATAAATGTGCTTACCGTCAGGCGACCAAATAGGATTCACATCTGATGTCGAGCCATTAGTGATAGCAACGGGAGCACCGCCGCTGACTGGTATTGTGTAGATCGCTTCTCTCTGCCCGTATTTCGGGGGGCGGCTCCAATAGGCGATTCGAAGATTGTGAGGAGACCACGTCGGCTGCAGAGCATCGCCGTCGCTAACCATTCGCCATTGACTCCGATCAATGTCGATGATCCAAAGCTGACTCGTGCTGGGCCTGGTTGAAGGCTGAGGAATTTTCTCTGTACCAACAAGGAGATGCTTTCCGTCAGGCGACCATGAAGGGCTGTAGCCGAAATCTGAAACTCGAATCAGCGATTCGCCTGTGGCTCCCATCAAGTAAATTCCGCCGCCGTCTCGTTCGGAACGAAACGCGATGCGTTCGCCGTCAGGAGAAAACGCCGGTTGGGAATCATCGACCGGAGAGTCTTTCGTCAGGTTTATCGGATTCCTTCCGCCAACTCGCTGCAAATAGATATCCCAGTTACCTAATGCGTGGCTGGCATAAGCAACCGATTTGCCGTCTGGAGAAAGAGACGGAAAAAACTCGGCCCCAGGTTGATCCGTCAGTTGTGTGAACGTGAAGTTCTTAACCACGCCTGGTTTTGTCGATTCGCGGAAGCGGCTGGAAAGGAAATAAAAAGCGATACCTGCGACAAGAACGAGTGCGGCGACAATCGCGATGATTTTCACGTAACGCGTTTGCCACCATCGTGCGGGCACGGCAGCGGCAATCGGTCGAGAGGGTTCTGCTTTATTGAGAACCGGGGTGCGCTCCGCAGTTGCAGTTGATGATAATCCAACCTTCTTAACCAGCCTCGCGAAGCGTTCATCACCTCGCAGTGGCTTCATCACTGGATCGCAGTTCAGCCAGCTCAGCCAACCATCGCGGTCATCATAAGCGCGATCCAACCACTCAAAAGCTTTGTCCTTTTCATTCAGTGCTGCGTGAACCGCCGCAACTCGGTAAGCGGAGACGTACTTCTGTTTTGACAACTCCCTAAGCTGCTCGATTAACTTCAGCGCCTCTCCCTTCTGACCTGAGAGGGCATGAGCACGAGCGAGCAACGCCAGCGTCAACGTGCTTTCGCCGGAGAGCTCAACGGCTTCTCGATGCTGACTGATCGCCTCGTCATACATACCCTTTTCTTCGTACGCCAAGGCCATTTGCCAGTGCGTGTAGACAAAATTTTGGTCCAACTCAAGTGTTCTTCGAAATTGAGCGATTGCGCGGTCGTAGTCACCGGCAGCGTAGTAGATCATTGCGAGATCGGAACTGATCGCGAGCGAGAGGGGCTCAAGCTCATGTGCCTGCGTTTCGTGAGCGATAGCCTCATCGAATCGACCCTGTGCAGTTAAATAAAGAAAAGCGTACCAGTGGCGACCGGTCGCATATGTCGGCTTTAAATCAAGGCAGCGTTTGAATTCTTTTTCCGCTTCCGGCCAGTCCCAGTAATAACCTGCCAGAGCGTTTCCCATTGAGGCATGCGCTTCCGCCAGCATGTCATCAATTTCGAGAGCCTGGCTTGCTGCCTCTCGGGCTTTCGGAAAAGCGTCATGCGGCGAAATCACGCTCACACCCACACCACCGAGGATAAAATATGAATCCGCCAATCCGGTGTATGCGAGCGCGTAACTTGGGTCAATGTCGATCGCTTTCTTAAAGTATTCGATCCCTCGCCTAACGCCTTCCTCAGTTCGCTTATTCCAGAAGTGACGACCCTTCAGATACGCGTGATATGCATCAACATTTTCCGTGTAGCGCTTGGCGAGTTGTCTCCGTTCCTCGGTCGTCAACCGGATCAGCAGGTTCTCAGATATTTTCCGTGAGATTTCTGTTTCGACCTCGAGTATCTCTGATGGTGTGCATCGATAACTTTCACCCCAGAGATGTGATCCGTCGACACAGTCAACCAACTCGGTTTTTATCAACAGGTGATCTTGCGAGGTGGTTAATCTGCCGGTGAGGACGGCGCGAACTCCCAAATCGCGACCTGCCTGCCGCGGTTCCTGTTGCTCGCTCTTGTACCTGGCAACTGTGCTCCACGCCATCACGCGCAGCTCCGGCAGTTGCGACAGTGAGTTGATCAAAGTTTCAGTGATACCGTCTGTGAAGTATTCCAGTTCCGGATCACGCGTTTGATTTGTTAGTGGCAGGACGGCGAGCGAGTCAATTACCTGCGCGGACCGCGTACCAAACGAGTCGCGATGCGAACCACCGGTGTGAGACGCTCGAGCAATACCGGGTGCCGTTTTACCCGGGTCAGTTGAGCGTTCCAGGTCCTGCTCGAAGTCGAGTTTGCGTCTGAGACTCTTCAGGTCTGTCACTAACTCCCTGACAGTTTGATAGCGCTCGTCCCTGTCTTTTCGTAATGCCTTACTAACAATCCAATTGAGTTCGACGGGAACGTCGGGCGTGTACCGTGACAATGCGGCCGGTTCGTGGTGCAGGATTGAGGCAATAACATCACTCGTGGTGGCACCGTCGAACGGCGTTTGACCCGCGATCATTTCGTAGAGCACAACGCCAAGGCTCCAGATATCAGTTCGTACATCAACCGGAAGCGCGCGCGCTTGCTCGGGCGACATGTAACGCGACGTTCCCAACACCATACCTTGCTGCGTGTTCACCGATAGTTCGCGTTGCGACGCGGCTGAATCCAATTCCGTTAGTTTCGCGAGTCCAAAGTCCAACACCTTAACAATGCCATCGGAACGCACCATCACGTTTTCTGGTTTGATGTCGCGATGAACAATCGAAGCAGCGTGCGCCGCACCCAGCGCCGAGGCAATTTGGATCGCTATATCCAGCGCTTCAGAAAATCTTAGATTGTTATCGGCAGTGTGCTTGCGAAGTGTCGATCCTTCTATTAGCTCAGTGACAATGAAGTGTCTGTGGTCAACCTCTCCAATTTCGTGGATCGTAAGTATGTTCGGATGGTTCAAAGCGAGGACCGCCCTGGCTTCTCTTTGAAAACGACGCACTCGTTCGTCGTCTCTGGTGAAGGGGGCAAGGAGAATCTTGAGCGCAACGCGGCGACCGAGCCGGGTATCCTCAGCTACATAAACTTCACCCATGCCACCGGCGCCGAGTTGTTCGGTGATTCGATAACGACCAAGCTGTTGACCGAGTATCGAGTCACTCTCGCGAAGCGATGCAGCCATCAACTCGAACGCCGGCGCTTCGATAAAACGAGTGGCTTGTTCGTGGGAAGCGATAAGAGACTCGACTTCCAGGCGCAGGTCTTCGTCTCCAGCGCACTCCGCATCGAGAAATGATGATCGCTCGTCGGGTTGGCGCTCGAGTGCTGACTCTAAGAGGAACTTGATGCGTTGCCACCGCTCAGGTGTCATTAGCTCATTATTCGTGACTCAACTCGCGGTATAGCCACGCTTTAGCCGTGACCCACTCGCGCTTAATTGTGGCTGGCGAGAGATTGAGAACTTCAGCGGTTTCTTCGATCGTCAGGCCGGCAAAGAACCTCAGCTCAACTATATTGCTTTGCTGGGCATCGATCTGCTCCAGACGTGTAAGGGCATCATCAAGTGCGACCACTTCGCCGGCCCGCTCCTGCGAAACAATCAGCGCCTCGTCGAGCGTTACTTTAGCCGCGCCTCCACCGCGTTTCGCATAAGCGTGGCTCCGTGCGTGATCCACGAGAATGCAGCGCATCAGCTTTGCTGCAATGGCGAAGAAGTGGGCACGGTTTTGCCAATGAACGTCTTTTCTGTTTACCAGTCGAAGATACGCTTCGTTGACTAACGCCGTCGTTTGCAGCGTATGACCGGCTCGCTCCCGATTCATGTAGTGATGGGCCAAGCGCCGGAGTTCTTCATATATCAGAGGCGTTAACTTGTCGAGTGCCGACTTGTCGCCGTTACTCCATT
>DATJKB010000023.1:0-12813 GCA_035491875.1 Pyrinomonadaceae bacterium
AGAAGAGGGAACTCGGGCATTTGCTATTTCAGGTGACGTGACGGATGCGAAATTCTGTCGTCGTGCAGTTGAAGACACAGTGAAGAAGTTCGGTCAGCTCGACATTCTGGTCAACAACGCGGCTTTTCAGCAGCACCAGGAAAGCCTCGAGGATCTCAGTGAAGAACAGTGGGACCACACCTTCAAAACAAACATCTATGGTTATTTCTTTTTGACTAAAGCCGCGTTGCCGCACTTAAAAGAGGGAAGTGCGATCGTCAATACAGGCTCAATCACTGGACTTGAAGGTAGCAAAGAATTACTCGACTACTCAGCGACGAAAGGAGCGATTCACGCGTTTACAAAATCGCTGGCACAGAACCTCGTCGAAAGAGGCGTCCGCGTGAATTGCGTTGCTCCTGGTCCTGTTTGGACGCCACTCAATCCCGCGGACAAGAAGCCTGACGAAGTGGCGAAGTTTGGCGCTGACACTCCGATGAAGCGTCCGGCTCAGCCTGAAGAGATCGCACCTGCTTTTGTGTATTTCGCTTCAGAAGTTGATTCGAGTTATGTGACTGGTGAAATTTTAACGTTACTGGGTGGAGAGACGACCGCTGGCTAGTGTCGTCCAAGCAAACAATTGAGGAGAAGCTTATATGGGTGACAATGGGGGAAGTGGCAGCACGGGAGTTGTGGCGATACTGGTTATTTTCGTGATCATCGTCGTAGCTGCGTTATTGGTGTTTGGTGGCAGGTTGTTCAGCGGTAACAAGAAAGTTGATGTAAATATTCAGACACCGGCGAAATAGAACGGCCGATTTTGGATTTCGGATTTCGAATTTTGGATTTCGGATTTTGTGTTGCTGTCTACGAGTCGTCCTGGAACAGGATCATGACCCGCCGACACCAATCCGAAATCCGAAATCCGAAATTGGAAATCCGAAATTCTTCGCGCTATGAAAGACGATGCCCAACAAAGTACTTCCGTTTGGATGGCTACTGCCGATACGCCCGCTGAACGGAGATTAACTGAAGATATTCGAACGGACGTTTGCATCGTCGGTGCGGGTATCGCCGGCATGACGACAGCGTATCTTCTCGCGCGAGAAGGCCGAGCAGTTGTCATTCTCGACGACGGTCCAATCGGCGGTGGAATGACCGGCCGCACAACGGCTCACCTGACGAATGCGTTCGACGATCGATACGTAGAGATGGAGCGGCTCCACGGTGAAGAGGGCTCGCGCTTCATCGCCGAGAGTCACACCGCTGCAATTGACAGGATTGAAGAGATCATCACTCGAGAAGCGATCGACTGCGGTTTTGAACGAGTGGATGGATTTCTTTTCGTCCCACCAGGAGAGTCGACTTCCGTTCTTGATGATGAACTTGCTGCGTCTCGACGCGCAGGTCTGCGGGTCGAGATGGTCGACCGTGCTCCGATCGACACCTTCAACACTGGACCAGCCTTACGATTTTCTGATCAAGCGCAATTTCATCCGCTTTATTACCTAACCGGTCTAACAACGGCCATTGAGCGCGATGGGGGACACATCTTCACGCACACGCACGCCGCAGAAATCGAAGGTGGCTCTGAAGCGAAGGTTCGAAGCGCTTCAGGTGTAGTTGTGTCGTGTGACGCGATCGTAGTAGCCACCAACACGCCGGTAAACGATCTCGTCGCGATTCATACGAAGCAAGCGCCGTATGTTACTTACGTGATTGGTGTGCGCGTTCCAGCAAGATCGATTACGCGAGCTCTCTATTGGGATACTCCAGATCCCTATCACTATGTCAGGCTACAAACAGATAAGAATGATTTGTCATCTGAGATCCTGATAGTGGGCGGCGAAGATCATAAGACCGGTCAGGCCAACGATGGGTTACGGCGCTTTGAGAACCTTGAGCGGTGGACCCGTGAACGATTCCCACAGGCGGGTGAAGTTGAGTATCGCTGGTCAGGCGAAGTGATGGAACCAGTTGATGGCATCTCCTTCATCGGACGAAATCCGCTTGATCACGACAACGTGTTTATTGCGACGGGAGACTCCGGGCAGGGAATGACGCACGGCACGATTGCCGGGATCCTTTTAACGGATCTGTTGCAAGGTAGAAAGAATCCCTGGCAAGATCTCTATAGTCCATCACGCATTACTCTTCGCGCCCTCCCGGAATTCGCGAAGGAGAATGTCAACGTCGCGACTCAATATACTGATTTAGTAACGCCCGGCGAGATTGAGTCAGTCGACGAAGTGGTGCGTGGCGAGGGGGCAGTTCTGAGAGACGGTCTCACAAAAGTTGCGGTCTACCGCGATGAAGCGGGAAAAGTTTACAAGCTTTCAGCTATCTGCAAACACCTCGGCTGTGTTGTGGCTTGGAATTCGACCGAAAAGACCTGGGACTGTCCTTGTCACGGTTCTCGCTATGATGCTCATGGTCGCGTGTATCAGGGTCCCGCTAACTCGGATTTGTCCGATATCGAACAGTAGTAGCCTCTCCGCAGCGGTATACTCGCACGCGGGGATTTGGTATAGTCTCGCCCCGGTCAGGTATTAAATAATTCACTTTCATTGGTTTAGCTCGAATAGCCCTTCCTAATACGAACCCGCTTTTTTAGTGTGAACCTTTAGCTGCGGCGGTCAGGAAACAATTAGTGCGAATCCTTTTATATAACCCGGACAATGGTGTAACCAGAAACTTCATGCCTCATCTCTGGATGTTCTTGTTACAAGCATTGACTCCGAATGAACACGAAGTGCTGCTGATTGACGGCAATGCCCGCGCAATGACCGACGCTGAGCTCGTCAATTTCATAAAGCAGGAAAAAATTGGGCTCGTCGGTATTGGCGCAATGACTCGGATGATCGCAAAGGCTTACCGGGTCGCAGACGCCATTCGAGCGGCTGGCGTGCCGGTTGTGATGGGTGGTCCGCATGTAACGGAATGTCCTGACGAGGCCCTGGGGCGGGATGGTGGCCCGCGACATGCCGATGCTGTCGCACTCGGCGAGGCAGACGAAACGTGGCCGTTGCTTGTAAACGATGCGGCGCGCGGTCAACTCAAAGAGGTTTATCAACCTGAATGTGATGGAAAAGGGAATGATCTCAAGCCGAGTCTGCAGCCGTACCCATCAATTCCCTGGCAGACGCTCGATCTACGTCAGTTTAGTCTAATACCAAAACCGTTCCGTCCGTTCATGTCAAAACTAGGCGGCGGCTGGGGAACATTCCATGTGGTGCCGATCGAAACGGGCCGTGGTTGTCCTTATGGCTGTGAGTTTTGCACCGTAACGGGTTTCTTTGGCGACTCAATTCGTTTTCGAACGAACGAGAGCGTCGTCGAAGAATTGTTGCGACTGAAAGCACGCGCGCGGCGCGAACGAGGTCAGATAGCAGTCTTCTTTATCGATGATAATCTGGCGATCAATATCAAGCGCACAAAGTTGTTGCTCCGCGAAATAATCGCGGCGAAAGCGCAGCTGCCGTGGGTGGCGCAGATTAGTGCCAACCTGCTACGCGATGAAGAACTGATCGATTTAATGGCGGAGTCGGGTGCCAAATGGGTTTTCATCGGAATGGAATCCGTCGATCCGGCAAACATGGCTGACGTGAATAAGAACTTCAGTAAGCCGAGCGAGTATGGGCCGGTGTTGCAGCGTCTCGCGCAAAGAAACATTTACGCAATCACGTCTTTCATATTTGGCATGGACAACGATACGGTTGGAGTGGCTTCCCGAACTCTCAGAGAGATTCAGAGCTGGCCGCCCGGCTTACCTGTATTTGGCCAATTAACGCCGTTTCCAGCGACACCGTTGTATGACCGGTTAGAGAAAGCAGGCCGTCTTGTTCGTCCAAAGCATTGGCTCGACTTCTCACCGTTCGTGATGGCTCACAACCCCCTCAAGATGACTATCAGTCAGGCGCGAAACGAAACAAATCAGGCGTGGAGCCAGTCGTATAGCCCAAAACGAAACGAAGAGGCAGTAGAGGCAATTGCGGATGCGCCACTGAAATATCGCATCAGCATGCTTGTCGCGAGATTGTTCTTCCGCGGCATCTACTTCCCGCAATTAGGCTGCAAATCCTGGTGTAAGGTTATTTGGCAGAACCGCCGCACCATCTTCAAACTGGTAACGGCAGCCGCTAAAAAACGGAATAGCAGTGCCGTGGCCTTTTCAAAATCGACCACGGCGTACGAACCTGAGCTCTTCATTAAAGAAGAGAATTTTTAGTTCTCGCGCGGCCCTCTCAATAGATTAAGAACCTCGCGTAAGACCGTCGTAGAATTTGAGACGCTACCTCTGAATTAAACTGCGCGTCTTCCTGTCAATAGGTTAATTACCAGAACCACCACTGCAACAACGAGTAGCAGGTGGATCAAACCGCCGCCGACGTGCGTCAGTAGACCTAGGAGCCAAAGCACGAGCAGGATTACTAGAATTGTCCAAAGCATTTCAGATTCCCTCCTGAGAAATGTTCGTTAAAAGGAACTCACTTCAATTTAAACTCAACCTTTGACTGAGCAATGGCCATGCCAACTTCGCTGAGAAGCCATTTATTGTTCAAAACCTATGCGTAACTGAATGACATCAAGTCGGATTTCCGAAAGCATTCGGAGGACTGTTTGAAATCCGTCCAAGTCGGCGGACACAGACATTGCGCAGGGAAACTTAGGTCGCTATCTCAAGTTGTGTAAAAGCTTGTCCCCAGGCGAGCAAGTTATTATGATTGCTATGCACTTCCAGTCTCGGCGCCTTTGGTGCTGAGGTTCAACCACAACTCATCGGGCCATTAACAAACATTCGGTAGGCCCGCCCCGGACTTAGGAACAATTGAATGACACGAGAAACGGAGCAAACGTCTACTGATTCCGTGCCGGAAGGTAAGTACGTCTACTGCATCATCGAAACCGGCGAGCCTCGCTCATTCGGTCCGATGGGTATCGGCGGGCGTGGTGACGAGGTTTATACAATTCAACATCGAGGACTGGCGGCAGTTGTCTCTAACACTCCGATAGTGGTCTACGACCCGACGCGCGAGAACGTGTTTGCTCACGAACAGGTGAACGAAGCTGTAATGCGCGAGTTTACTGTTCTGCCGATGGCATTTGGCGCTTTGTTCCGAACTGACGATGACATCATCGAATTAATACGTGGCACTTACGACGCATTGAGAGACGTGCTCGCGAAGATGGAAGGCAAGGTTGAGTTTGGTCTAAAGGTCAATTGGGACCGCGACAAAGTCACCGCCGAGCTCGAAGAGATGAACGACGAGATCCGTCATCTCAAAGAACAGATCACTTCGAGAACAACCGGTTCGACCTATTTCGCTCGCATGCAGTTGGGACGATTGATTGAAACAGCTTTGACGGATCAAGCCGATTCGTTTATTCGTGAAGTCTATTCACAGCTCCGCGACACGGCCGTGGCGTCGCGAGCGAACAAGCCCATCGGCGATCGAATGATTATGAACGCCGCATTCCTCATCGAGCGCACTCGGGAGGCTGAATTCGATCAGAAAGTCAAAGAGATTGGCTCCAAATACGAAGACAAGCTTTCATTTAGATATACAGGTCCGTGGCCCCCATACAATTTCGTTCACATCCGCCTGAAGCTCGAACGCGGTGACGGAACTTCCGAATCAGTAGCAACCAATGTTTCTCATTGACGATATCCTGCTCGCGCCGGTTAGCGGCTTTAAGTTCATCCTGAACCAAATTCAGAAAATGGCGGATCAGGAGTTGAACGACGATACGTTAATCAAGGAGCAGCTCATCGAGTTGCAGATGCGACTTGAACTCGACGAGATCAGTGAGGCTGAATTTAACGAACGTGAAGCTGAACTGTTCGCGCGTTTGCGTGCGATAAAAGAACGACAGCTGGGACTCCTGGATCAAGTGCACACCGCCAAGTCGTCGTCGTTCGTAATCGAAGCGGGTGGCGACGAAGAAAGTCAATTCTGGGAGCCAGGCGAAAGGGATTAAGTTTAGTGTTTGGGACTTAGACCCTCGTGCTTTGTTCATGCCCGTTTGAGTTTCATGAATAATCAACTCTCTGCGTGTGAAATCCACCAAACACAAAGAACTAGGTACAAAGCACCGAATCCAATCCTCAATTCCAGCAGCACTTTCTTCATCCCGTTATCTGTTCTTCGGCGGTAAGGGGGGTGTCGGTAAGACGACATCAGCCACGGCGACAGCGTTCCATCTGCTCGAAAGATCCAAATCGAACGAAACAATTCTGCTCTTCTCAACCGATCCAGCCCACTCACTCGCCGACAGTATTGGCAAAACAATCGGTGACAAGCCAACTGAAATCGCAAACCACGCAGGCGCGAAGCTCGTTGCCTATGAGATGGATGCGACGACCGCTCTCGAAAGATTTCGCGAGAAACATGGCAGGACTCTGGCGGAAATCGCGGAGCGCGGAACGTTCCTCGACGAAGCTGACATCAACGAGCTGCTCAATCTATCGCTACCGGGGTTGGATGAAGTGATGGCCCTGTTTGAGTTTAGCGAACTCGACCGCACGGGCAAATACGATCGCATCATCATCGATACTGCTCCTTCAGGGCACACCACCCGACTGCTGCGCCTGCCGCAAGTCTTTTCACGCATGGTTAGCGCGCTCGATCGAATGTCTGACAAGCATCGATACATCATTGCTCATTTTGCTCGTCGCCGGCCGGTTGCAGATGAGGTCGATCGATTTCTGACGGAGTTGAATGAACGCATCGATCGTGTCAAAGAGCTGTTGCAGAACCAACAACGAACAAGTTTCGCGTTGGTGACGATTCCGGAACCTTTGAGTGTCCTGGAAACCGGGCGATACGTTCAGTTGCTTCGCAAGGAGCACATTCCCGTCACCGATGTGATCATCAATCGTGTCGAGACGGAGCACAACGACTGCCAATTCTGCCGGGCCCGAGTTGACGCGCAGCAATCTTCACTGTTGCAACTCGCGGAAAAGTTCAAAGGTTTGCAGCTTCATTATGTGCCGCTGTTGCCTGAAGAAGTCCGCGGACGCGAATCACTGAAGAAGTTTGGACAATTGCTGTGGGCCGATTCGTCGCCGGCTAAACCTGTAAAGAGAACTTCAAGAAAAGTAGGTAGAGCGAAATACGCAAAGCGCGGAGAGTCTGCAACAGGCTTTCCTCTGGAGTCGCATAAGATCGTGATCTTTGGCGGCAAAGGCGGCGTTGGTAAGACAACGGCTGCTGCTGCCTTCGCGCTCGCGTTGGCCAGGAAAGAACCTAAACGACGTATTCTCGTGTTTTCTACTGATCCTGCACATTCGCTGTCGGACAGTTTTAATGAACGTGTCGGCGAATCAAGAAAGAAAGTGGCCGGCGTTAAAAATCTTGACGCAATGGAGATCGATCCCGGCAGATGGTTTGAAGATTTGAAGAATCGATATCGTTCATGGACCGACGATTTGTTTGCATCTATAGCCGGTAGCTCGAAACTCGAAATAAAGTTTGATCGAGAGGCAATGCGCGAGTTAGTTGAATTAACTCCGCCCGGAATTGATGAGATTGCGGCGCTGAGCTCGATCAGTGATCTCCTCGACCAACAAGACTACGACGAGATAGTGCTGGATACGGCGCCGACTGGTCATCTGATTCGGTTTCTGGAACTACCTCAGGTGGCATTGTCGTGGGTACGAACCTTCATAAAGTTGTTGCTAAAGTACCAGCATATCGTTCATGCAACGCGAATTGCCGAGGAGCTTGTTGCTTTATCGAAAAGCATTAAGCGCGTTCTTGCATTGCTCACTGATACGCAGGCCTGCGAGTTTATCGGCGTGGCGATTCCAGAACGAATGAGTTTGGAAGAAACGGTTGACCTGTCAAAATCTCTTGAGCGGTTACAGGTACCCTTGCAGCGGCTATTGATAAATGGCGTGGTTCCTGAAGAACCTGCTGGATCATGCAGCTTCTGCCGAAGCCGGCGGGGTCAACAACTTGCGGTGATTGATGAATTCAAACGAAGGCTCAAGACGCAACTGTTTAGTGCACCTCAACAACCGTTTGCGATTCAGGGACCAGATGATCTATTGCACCATTTCTCAGCCTGGTCTCTAATCGACGGCAGTAAGACCTTGCGCTCGAGTCGATCAAAGGTCAAGAATGTCAGTCAATCCAAGTCAAAGAAATGAATTGCTTATGAGTGACGCCCAGCGCGGTTCCCAAGAGAAGACTGGACCATCCGGCACAGGACTTTACGTGTATTGCATTGCCGAGACAGATGCGGCGAAGGCAATTGCCACTGAGTCATTGCCTGCGGCGATCGAGGAGGATGCGTCGCTCGAATTGATTGTCGTCGACGATTTCGCGGCAGTAACCAGTCAAGTTCCGTTATCGATGTATGGCGAAGAATCTCTGGAAGACAATCTGAATGAGGCGGCCTGGACCGCAGTCCGGGCAATGCGTCATGAACGGGTCGTCGAATATTTTGCCAAGCGCACGGGTGCTGTTCCGTTGCGCTTTGGCACAATCTACCTGGAGCGCGATGGTGTGGAGCGGATGCTCAGTGAGAAAGCCGACGAGTTAAAAGAGATCATTCAGCGCATCGGCGGAAGCGAAGAGTGGGGCGTCAACGTCTTTTCTGATCGAGAGAAACTCTTAAACGCGGTCACGGAATTGAGTTCCAAACTGCGAGACCTTGCAGAGCAGGCAAGAAACACTTCGCCCGGTCAGGCTTACCTGTTGCAGAAGAAGATAGCAGGTCTTCGAACCGACGAATCCCGAAATGAATTGGTTCGTATCGTCGATGAGATCGAAGCCCGTCTCAGTAGAAAGGCGAAAGCAGGGAAGCGGTTGCGTGTTTTGAAAGTTGAAGCGACAGAAAGTGGAGAGCTGAAGGCAAAGTTCGCGTTCCTTGTTCAAAAGACGAGCTTTGAGGATTTTCGCGACGAGGCTGAGAAGATCGCAAAAGAGTTTGACAAGATAGGAATTCGGCTTGAGCTCACTGGCCCATGGCCTAGTTATAACTTCGCATAACGAACGGTATGAGTTCTCCTTTCGAACAAGTTTTGATCAGTTCTGACGTGGAACAGCTCGAGGAAGCAGATCTGTCGCTGCTCGAGACTCTGGACCACGTCCTGAATAAGGGGTTAGTCATCGCCGGCGAAATCACGATTTCGGTGGCCGATGTGGACTTGATTTTTCTGGGCCTCAATGTGCTGGTGAGTTCGGTTGAGAAAGCGAATGAGGTTGTGCGTGCGCGTGCTGCGCGGCAGCTTGACAAGGAATCAGGCGATCGCTAACGAGTCTGTGCCACCCGGTAATGAAATTGTACGCCTACTGCATAACACGAACGGCAACGCAACCGTCGAGTGCGGCAACCGGCATGTTTGATCGAAAGACTTACGCTATCACGGCCGGCGAACTCTCTGCGTTTGTCAGCGACGTTGCCGAAGAAGCCGTTGTGATCAATAAGCAGAGCGTACTGACACATCAGAAGGTGGTCGGTTCGCTTCTCGATCAGACCACGCCACTGCCATTTCGTTTCGGCACGGTTGTCAGCGAAGCGGAGCTGACGAGTTATCTTGAGTCACGTCGGCCGGCTTTGCTCGAAAAACTGGCGTTGGTCGATGGCTGTGTCGAGATGAGCATCAAGATTATCTGGCAGAAATCGGCTTTGGAAACCCGGGCTAAAACTGATCTCGCCGAAAGTGTAGCCGGCACCTCGCTAGGTACAGAATTCCTTCGCAAGAAGTCGGCAGAGTTGGCGGGTAATCAACAACTGATCGAGCAAGCGAATGACATCGCAGCGTGGTTGGAAAGGTGTCTCAGATCGGCGGTTCGCGACATTCGAATGTCCGTCAGTCCGTCGCGACGTCTGGTGCTTGCAGCCGACTGCCTCGTGCCGCGCGTTGGGCTGGATTCATACCAATCGGCGGTCGACGGTGCCCGCTCTGGAAGGCCTGATCTACACTTTCTGACCAGCGGCCCGTGGGCGCCGTATAGTTTTGTTAACATTGATCTTGAGTTTAAATCGCACTTCGGAGTAAGCTGATGAAGCTTTCCCCCGAAAACCCCCTTTCGGCTGAACCAGAAATAGATACGTCGCACGCGGAGGAGTTTGTCGAAGAACTTCGTCGTGTCACAGACTCTCTGCCGTCGCGAATCAATATCGATGCCGAGAGTGTCGAACAAGGCTTAGCAAAACTTGTTTTGACGCTTATCGAATTCATCCGTCGATTGCTTGAAAAACAAGCAGTTCGTCGGATGGAGGGTGGAGATCTCTCACCCGAGCAGATTGAAGAACTGGGATTGGCGCTCATGAAGTTGGAGGCCAAGCTACAAGATTTGAAAACCCAGTTCGGTTTGGCTGATGAAGAACTCAATCTGGATCTTGGTCCAATAGGACGTTTGATTTAGTCTTGACTCGAATTCTTGTTCGATTAGACGAGTACGATGGTGGACGGCGCCGAACGCTTCTTTACTGGAAGCCGTCTCCTAACAGTGGAGGGCGATAGTGTCCAGCGAGCGGTCTACTCTGATAACGGCTCGACCCCCGGGCCTCGTTGATGTTCTCGATAGGATTCTCGACAAAGGTTTAGTGATAGCTGGCGACATAAAAGTGTCGCTGGCCAATGTCGAGTTACTAACGTTGCAAATACGGTTGCTCGTCTGTTCCATCGATAAGGCGGAACAGATCGGGTTGAACTGGTGGCGCTACGATACGAATCTGACCACGCGGGCTGAACGCGCTGAGGCTGAGAACGTTGAGTTGCGAGAACGTTTGTCTGAATTGGAGCGTGAGATTAAGAGGCTCGGTGAAACCGGTGACGTTGTAAAGCGTAGTCGCGTAGATCGAGCTTTAACAGGAAAGGCCAAGAGCAAGGGCCGGCGTTAACAAATTGTGTAATAAAAATACGCATCGTGAGCCCTGGTACGGTGTGCTGCCTTTAAAACTTCTAACAAAGGAACCAAAGCAAAATGGCTGTCGAAAGAGCCCCAGGCGGAACCAGTTTAATCGATGTCCTTGATCGAGTTCTCGATAAAGGCATCGTGATCGACGCATGGGTACGAATCTCTTTGGTCGGTATCGACCTGATTACCATTGAAGCTCGAGTTGTAGTTGCTTCGATAGACACGTATCTAAAATACGCTGAAGCAGTTGGTCTCACGCCAGCGGTTTCTCGTCCAGCCTTAACGCCAGGCACTGAACCAGCCGAAGGCGAAACCCGACGGCGCGTAACGGTTGACGTCGAGAAAAAGTAATTCTTCGAGGGGGTTGATTCACACAGTTCGCGTTTCTTATGGGGGAAGTACCAACAGAAGTCGTCGTATCAACAGCCCCGACGATCCTCGACCCCGAGGGATTTAATCTCTATTTGCGTCAGTACGATGCGTTCCTCGAAGTGACGACGCAGATGCTTGTGACGCCGAAGCTGAACGAGCGTTTGCAACTCGCCTTAGAAGCAATCACAAACATCTTCGGTTATAAGCAAGCCGCAATCGCGATCATCAACGAACGCGATGCTGTGCTGCGCATCCGCGCGTTGCGCGGCTTTGACGCTGAACAATCATCGGCGCGAATAGAAATGCCGCTCGATTCCAGTGCCGCGTGCGTTCGCGTTATTCATGATGCTCATCCACTGTGGATCACCCTGAGAAACGACGAAGCATCGCGAGTCCTCTTCGACAAAATGCATTGGACCGAAGACGTGCTCGCCTTGCCGCTCTTCGGTGTACCTGAGATGAGTGAGAGGAAGGACGGCCTCGGCCTTCGCATTCACCAGGACTACTGGACGTATGAGCCGGGTTCTCGACTCGGCGTTTTGTATGTTAGTGCGCAACAAGAGGCGTTGGAAGGCCCGCGTTTTACGATCCTTAGACGTTTTGCCGATCGTATCGGCGTTGTTGCTTCGCTGGCTTTGCAACAAGATCGATTGACGTCCAGCATTGGTAAGCTGCAGCGTGAGCGACAGTGGATCGAATCGATCATGAAGTCGGTGGCCGATCCGATTGTTCTCACAGATCTCGACAATGAGATCCTGCTTCAGAACCGACGAGCAGAAGAACTATTTAGTGGATCAGCGAACGCTGGCGAAGGTAAACGGCGCGCGCTGAAGATGAACGACTTGCTTTTCTCCGCATATCTGTCGAGCGCCACTGTTTCTTCCTCAGAGGTTATTCAACGCGATATCACCCTTGTAGATCCACTCGAAGGTTCCGATATTCACTTCGAAGTTATCTCGACGCCAGCTGTAAACGCCCGTGGTGAGCCACTTGGTCTGGTGTCAATCTTTCGCGACGTTACGGACTTGCGGGAAGCGAATGAGGAGCTGGCGCGGAACTTTGAAAAGTTGCAGCAAGCCGAGAGCGAGTCACGTCGCGAGCGCGACCGCCTGGACTTGATCATCGAAAACGTAGGCCATCCGATTGTCGTTTGCGATTCATCGGGGAACTTTATTCTTTTCAATCGTCGTGCTGAGTTATTGTTTCAGGAAAACGATTCATTTAGACCGGTGGCTGCTGCGGCGATTCGGACCAACGCAGTAAAGCTAACGTCTTTCATTTCAGGTCTAGCGTCGGCGTCTGACACTGGTCGGCAGGCTGAAATTGAATTAATAGATCCTGATGGGGGTCGCTCTTTGCCCATGGAAATAACCGCTCGAGAAGTGCTTGATGCAACGGGCCAAGTGACTGCGGTCGTTTCAATTCTCCATGACCTTACGGAGATTCGCGAACTTGAGCGTCGCCGCGTTGAGCAACAGCTATTCGAATCAGAAAAACTGGCCGCTATCGGTCGGCTAGCTGCGTCGATTGCGCACGAAGTCAACAATCCGCTCGAAGCCATCAAGAATGCGCTCTACTTGATGCAAAC
>DATJKB010000024.1:0-5810 GCA_035491875.1 Pyrinomonadaceae bacterium
GACCTGTCGTACTGTTGGTTACCGGCTCGAACATTCCACCCGAGCTTCTTAAAGCAGCCACCACCCTTAAGTAAGATCGCTGGTGTTTTTTCGTGTGATTTCGTGGATCGCGTTTCTGGGAGCGTAACAGGCGATCCACGAAAGTCACACGAGCCAACACGAACAAGAAACTGACGGTAATCCCAGTTTTGAGACAGTAAGTCATGAATCTCTGACTCGCCGCCGCTAGTGAAAATCGTTTTTTGGGTTACAACAGGAGCGAAGCAACTACTTTCGACGAACCCGATCATTTATTGCTGAAGGTCATGCAGTCGCTTCGCACCTGTTCTAACCTTGCGTCGCCCACTTTCACACGAGTCTCTGGCGGTGGTGGTATCCAGCAGACCCGCATTCACTCTAGCTGGGCAATCTGTGGATGTGAACGTTCCTGCTTTGCTTCACTATCACGATCAATCTAAATTACGATCAAGGCTGAGGAGACCACATGAATTGGCAAGAACACCTCCGAACGCACGGCTACGCTCACTTTGCGGGCATAACTCCAGAACCCCTAGTGACGGCCGCGCGTCAGGCAATAGAACTTGATCTCAGTACTAACTTTGATCCAGGGCGTCAGGTGGAATATGACAATCGGTCGTACTGCCCGGACCTGCGACGCTCACCGCCTATCATGAATCTTCTTACTGAATCGCCAGTTCTCAAGGTTCTCGATCACATCTTTGGTTTGGATCAGATTGATTGGGATAACGGACAGATCGCAATTCGGAGGGCACACAATGTTCCGAAACCGATTCCTCCCGAAGCTCACATCGACGGGTTCGCGTCGGGTTTGAATGGTGTCGACGAGGGAAAGATCTACAACCACACGGTAACTGTTGGCGTATTCCTAACGCCTACGCGGCATGAGTTCGCAGGAAACTTTACGGTCTGGCCTGGCTCACACTATGTCTACGAGCATTACTTTCAGGAGCGAGGTCCGCGCGCGATGCGTGAACCAATGCCCACGTCAGAGATCGGTCAGCCGGTTCAACTGATGTGCGGCGTTGGAGACGTTGTCCTCGCACATTACCAACTGGGCCATAACGCAGCCGTCAACACTTCCGACTTTGATCGCATCGCCATCTTCTTTCGCGTCTGGCTCCGCAGCGTTGAGTCGGACAGATGGCGTTACTTAACGAATATCTGGGATGGTTGGCGAATCTGACGCAACGATTCGAATTTGTAGAGGGCCCTCCTGGCCGCCTCTCAGAGTCAGTCTGCGTAATCTGCCCAATCTGTGGATGATATATTTCTAAATACCGAAGCGACCCTCATTCCTCTAACAACCTACTCGCCGCGTTTACATTCTGCATGATTTTGTAAACCGGAAAGGTCTTCCCTGCTTCAAGGTACGGATCGAAGAAGTTCCAATCAACCAAACCATCGTCGCTTTCCGCTTCGAGCAGATAACAAACAAGTCGACCCAGTGGTTGCGCTGTTCTCACTATGATCGTTCCGGCCGGGAATGTCACGCTCTCTTTCCTGTAGGTTCCCGTGATCTTCATTTCGCGGTGACTTTGAAAGGCGCGTTGTGCGCGGGTGACATTTCCGATTGTGAACACTTCAACCTCCGCCTGAAGCGTCGCGGTCAGTTCTTCAACGGCGATTCCGTGTTGGACCAGTTTCTCAATCACCTGCTCCAGATTCTTTTCGGGTTTGAAGATGTAAGCGCGTGGTGCGACCACGTTTCTTTTCGCGGCGAAGATACCGTAGTCGTCCATTCGCACGGGCTTGAATTTGTCTTCTACCATCGCCGTCATGTCTTTGCCTGACCGCGGGTTTTTCACCTTCACAACTTCGCCGATAAGAATGTCCACAGGCTTTGGCAAAGGCCGCATTTCAAACTCAACTCCCTGCTGAATTGTTTCGCTGCTTGAAAAGTTATGCACGGTTTCTTCGTCTGCGCGTTTTGTTAGTTGCAGGATCTCGGCTGCGTTTGCCGCGGCGTATTTGAAGATCTCTTCCACAAAGCTTTCGGTTACTTCAACGCGGCGTTTGAATGTCAGGTAGCTATAAGCTTCGGAAAGAATCGTCAGGCGATTACGAAGACCGTGGTAGTTCTGGCCGATGCGCGGCTGATGCGTGAATGCCTCCCAACGCGTTTTCTCGCCGGGTGTCGGCAGATCAGTAAAGCGCGGAAAATTACCATAGTAGTAACTGCGAAATTTATGGTTCTTCAGCATCGCTCGCGTAATTGCCGGGAGCATCTTGTAGCGGTGATAACTGAGAATTGCCGCACTTGTATTTGGATTGAGTGGCTGCGAGTACGTCAGATGATAGCCGTGATAGGAGCCGTTCGTGGTGTGTAAATCAACTGTGAGGTGCGGGTCCCAACGATTGCATAGATTGACGAGCGAACGCGCTTCGGGCGAGTCGAGCTTCATGTAATCGCGGTTAAGATCGTAGCCTTTGGAGTTTTCTCGAACACCGACTCCGGCGATTGGACCATTCTGAGCCGTGCGGTTATTGACACTGATCTTTTCGTTCCCGTCGGCGTTGTAAATCGGCGCGATAAGAATTATCAACTTGCTGAGCAGCGGCTTCAGGTCGCCAAACAGGATGCGCCGCGAAAGGTGCAACATCGCCTCTTTGCCTTCGACTTCGCCAGCGTGAATATTCGCCATGATGAAGACAATCGGCTTGCCCGAACCGCGCGCGTCGCGCGGGTTTGAAATCGGCGACTCGGAGAGAATCATGAGCGGCAAGCTGCGTCCTTCTTCCGATTTGCCAAATGATTCAAGACGGATCAGCGGGCTACGCTTTTGCAGTTCAGCAATGAAGTTGAGGACTTCTTCATAACGAGTTGTCTCTTCGTAGTTGGTCAACTCCGCGCGTGATTTTAGTTTATCGTTTTGTTTCAGCTCCGAACTCTGCTGTGCGATTGTTTTGATAGTGAAGGCAAAAAGAAAAACTACTGAAACAACAAACGCCGTGTGGGCACGTTGCATTAAATGGTCTCCTGACGAGAGTGTCTGGAAAGGCGAGATGAATATTAGGATGACAAATGAGAGATAGCAAAAACGATGTTCCTCGTTACGCCTTGTTGCCTGCTTTTAAACCAATCTGCTTGGGCGGCGTAGTCGGCGGCTCGGTTAGTTTTTCAGCTCATCAGATACGACTCTGACGTACTTCTCGTGCGTTGAAAGCTTCCGAATAACCGCCGCGAACTTGCGATTCAGTTCCTCATTCGATTCCAACGTCTGCCGCAGCTTCACAAATGCACGCATGATCATGATGTTCACTTCAATGGCTTGCCCGCTATTAAGGACAGAGGACAACATCGCGACACCTTGCTCGGTGAAAGCATAGGGCAGATATCGTCGGCCACCGCGTCTGGTGTTTGAGGTCACAAATTGTGACCTCAAAGCGTCAGCCTCTTCCTTCGTTAATCGGAACATAAAATCTCCAGGAAATCGCTTCTTGTTGCGCGCAACCTGTTGGTTTAGTTGCTTGGTCGGCACACCATAAAGATCTGCCAGATCGAAGCCGATGAGGACCTTGTGGCCACGAATCAAATAGATTCTGCGCTCGATCAGTTGAATAGAGACTGTGAGACTTTTGTTTGTGAGTTTCTTTTTGTGAGGCATACGAATAGATTAGCAGAGGACCTGGTTTTCATTCACAACGTGAATAACGGTTCGCGTTCTATGTCGCCCGCTTCGCTGGCTTCCGGTCTTGATGCAATCACACGGCTTCGCGCGTCCTAGATCATTCGCCTCGTCTTTATCGTCACCGAAATTGGCTCACTGCCGCGCCTCATACTTAGCTTGTATTCGCGCCCTTCCACTTTCAACTTGTGAACAATCTGTTCCAACGTCAATCGCGCAGCGGGTACATCGTCAATGCTCGCGACAACATCACCCACACGCAATCCAACCTTTGCCGCGGGCGAGTCTTCAAGCACCTGATAGATTCTGAACGTTTTGAAATCGTTACCGTAAGCACGAAAGCTGATGCCACTCATGTCGTAATCGATAGGCTCGTCGTAATGCAGATTTCGCTCGAGGATTAGCCGGCGCCGTGTGTAATCAAAAATCACTTTGAACCTTCTCAACACCTCTGTGCCGATCAATCCGTCGTATTCAGAACTCGAGAGCGCTCCGCCTTTGTCTTGTGACATGTAAATTAAAGGCGCGCGCATGACTGAACTGCCGAGCGTGAACGAGGTCGCGCGGCTGATTAACACCTTCGTCTCGCCGCCAAGGCCCGACATCGAGCGATCGAAGATCGTCTTTTGAGTGGGAGCAGGTAGATTATTGGACTGCGCGAAGGGTGTGGTTAAAACCGCTGGAACTGCGTACCCGCCAGTGTCAATCAGAAACTCGCCGGTAAGTTGCGCCCCCTTCGGCATCTCAACTTTAGCGGAAACGAAGAAGTGACCATCTCGCAATGCAAGTGGGATGCTCTCGCCGCTTCCTGAATAGGTAAACGTTTGCGGCTTGTAGAGCCTGATCTTTTTATCCATGTAATCTACTTCGACTACATACTTAGTAAACAGATCGATACCGACTAGCCCATCTATTGATCGGCCGAACTGTTCGTCAATCTCCGCGAGCGCGAACGCGGCCACGGTTTGATCCTTGAACGTCAAACCACCGACGTTGATTGAAACTCCTTTCGCTTTGGCGAACTCATAAAGGTTTGGTCCGGCGCCTCCTCCTCGCGACATGAAGTGTTCGAGCTTAAGTCCCAAATCTTTTGCGCGGCGTGTGTCAATAACAAAGGGGGAACTGGCCCCGCTATCCAGATAGAACCACATTAGGTGAGAGTCATTGACTCGCGTTTGCAGAAGAACAGCACCGTACGTTGTTATGTCTGCCGGGAGCGTTATGTCGGTGGGGCGCGATAACAGACTCCGGTCGGTGCTTTGTGCGGGAACAGAGACTCGCGTCGACTGTGTGACAGCTAGTCCCAGCGCGAGTATTCCGACAACGAGCCACAAAATCAGGCGAGTGGTTGACTTCATAAGGATGGTGACCACGTGTAGAACTCAGGATGTGCGGAAGCTCCTGACTGCTCCGGACGAATTACCTTGACCGCGACCGTGCCCTTGGAGCCAAGGTCAAGCAATCATCGTGAGTTTACACGGAATAACGGCCGCTAACCTGCGATTTCAGTTGAGGGATTACAAAACTATTGCAAACGAACCCGCCATAAGGGGGATCTAACGGTTATGCTGTCAATTGGCTATGTGGGCATGCAGGTTAGAGGAGTTAATAAGTATTAATGAGCATTACTAATAGTGGGGATCACGGGGATCGGCGGTTGACGTTCAATAAGGATAACGGGTTTCACTCTGAGCTCCGGCGCAGAGTCGCTGAATATTTTGAGCAGAGCGGACGGCCTCAACGTGATTGTCCTGAGATGTATCTCAAGACCTCGATCATCTTGCTCGCCTTTGTTGGTTCGTACGTTGCTCTAGTGTTCGTTGCCGTCACATGGTGGCAGGCGCTTGGCCTTTCGATTCTGCTCGCTCTAACGATGGCGGCAATCGGTTTCAATATTGAACACGACGGTGGCCACCAAGCTTATTCAAACCACCCACGGATCAACCGCCTTATGGCAATGACGTTGGATCTGCTTGGTGCTAGTTCCTACGTTTGGCATTGGAAGCATGACGTTACTCATCATACCTATGTGAACATCACTGGCCACGACGTCGACATTGAGTTGGGATTTATTGGGCGGCTCTCGCCACATCAAAAGCACCTCAGATTTCACCGGTGGCAACATTTTTACTTGTGGCCGTTATATGGATTGAACGTCATTAA
>DATJKB010000025.1:0-3772 GCA_035491875.1 Pyrinomonadaceae bacterium
GTGGTTTGAAGTTGAGTGGTAAGCTCTCCTTCGTCTGAGTAGCTCCGACACGATGCGTACACTGAACTGACGCGCGCCAAAATCTCCTCGGCAGTAAGTTGCGACGATGGTTGCGCAGACGACGATTGAGCAATAGCCAAGATGAAGACAACAATCGCTGTCAGCTTGTACATACAGCCCTACCTCGCCCTGTTCCGAATCAATCAAAAGTTGAATCGATCGATGTTGTCTTTGTTGAAGATGAATGGCGCACCCAGCCTGACTTCATCATCGGCAACCTCAATCGTGTTCAGACGTCCGGCACGCAATTCCTTGTCGCTTCGCTTGAGTTGTCCGGTAATTAAAGCGTTCGCAGCGTAGACCGTGAGATACCCCAGATCCACCGTGTTCCATAGAACGATACTTTCTACCACACCCGCGTGGACGTAGGACTTATTCATGTTCGGCAACGAAAGACCGGTTACCTTGACGTCTTTGCGACCTGACTGCTGCACGGCTTCCGCGGCACCCGGAACAGCCGGCGCGGCGATCGCCATCACCAATTTCACGTTCGGATAGACCTTCAGTACAGTCTGCGTCTCTGAGAATGCGCGATCCCGATCTCCTTCGCTGGGCTGAATCGTCACGAGTTTTAAGTCAGGATATTTCTGGGCCAGTCGCTCCTTGATGAACTTGATCCACTCGTTTTGATTAGCAGCACTCAACGAAGCAGTGATAATCGCAAACTCGCCTTTGTTGTTGAGAATGCGAGCCGCTTCGTCCGTCAAGGTGTAGCCAATACCCTGCGGCGTCGCTTGATTGATTAAGAAATCGCGCGCGTCGCGTTCGGCATCAGCGTCCCACGTGATCACCTTGATTCCCTTCTCTCGCGCTTTCCGCAACACACTCGAGATGCCGACTTTATTCTCCACACTCACTGCGATCACATCGACGCCCCTGGTAATCCACGCTTCCACTACTTCATTCTGTTTCGCCGGATCGAGATCAGTTGGTCCATCCCACAGCAATTCGACGCCTAACTCTTTCGCTGCTTCATCCGCGCCTTGTTTACAACTTACGAAATAGGGATCGCCCTTCGCTTTCGGCATCAATGCGATGACCGGCTTGCGTCCGTTAGTTCCTGGACCAGTGACAGCACTGCTTGATTTGCCGCTGCCTCTTATCTCTTCTCTTAGTGAATGCGTAGACCACCAATTGCTGCCCGCTACGATGAGCGCGGCCAGCAGAATCACGCCACTCAAAATAGCGATCTGTGAATTTCTCACCTCAAAGTCCTCCTCAAATGGTTGCCGATTGGCGATTGCCGATTGCCGATTTGTCAAATCTCGTTCGGCACCGACGCTCGCACGCTGTCTCGCTTTTAAACGCGATGACAAACGATCAATGAGAATCGTTCCTACGAGCAAGACCCCGGTGAGGACGCCTGCCAACTCTGCGGGCTGTCCGCTCAACCGCAACCCATTTTGCAGAATCACGATTGCGAACAAACCCAGCACTGTTCCTAACACCGTGCCGCGCCCGCCAAAAATCGACGTGCCGCCCAAAACCACCGCGGTGATCGCCATCAACTCGTAACCGGTCCCCGCGTCTGACTTCGCCTGACCGAGATGCGCGACGTAGATGATCGCAGCGAGACTTGAGACCAAACCCGAAAGGACATAGACAAAAGCCAGGCGTCGCTCGAGAGGGATGCCGGCGTATCGAGCGCCTTCCGCCGAGAATCCGATCGCGTAAAGACTGCGTCCGTAGATTGTGCGATGAAGCCACCATGCAGAAATGGCAATCGCAACAATCAGAATGAACAACTGCGTCGGGATGATCCCACCAACGTACCCTTGGCCCAGGAACAAGAACCGCGATGAAAAACCAGAGTAGTTCTCGATGCCGCCGGTGAGACCCTCAGCGATTCCGCGAAACAGTGAGAATGTCCCAAGTGTAACGATCAGTGGCGGAAACTTAAGCCGCGAAATCATCAGAGCGTTTAGACCACCGCCGATCATGCCCACCAGCAATGTCACCAAGGCCGCGATAACAAGCGGGAGATGAGCATCGCGCCACAAGCCGCCCAGCACGACTGCCGCAAGCCCAATCATCGAGCCCACCGAAAGGTCGATACCTCCGGTAATGACAATCGGGGTGAGCACCAGCGCGAGCAGTCCTACCTCAACGCTTAGTCGCGTGATCTCGAACGCGT
Organism: Pyrinomonadaceae bacterium; assembly: GCA_035491875.1. GTDB lineage: Bacteria > Acidobacteriota > Blastocatellia > Pyrinomonadales > Pyrinomonadaceae > PSRF01. Next base: position 2,195 of record DATJKB010000025.1, read on the forward strand.
TTGCGCCGGTAAGAAAATTACTTCCACTGATACTAAAGACGACGCACTCGAGTGCGATCACGAGCAACAGCACCCATTCGTTGTTAGGAAACAGCCGCTCGCGCCAGGGAGGCGTCAATTGCAGTTTTTGAATTACCGATTGCGAGTTCGTCGCATCCATCTAAGGTGCAGTCGATCGTCTGTCGCTAGATTGTCTTGTGTGCTGATTGCATTCGCTCAGCTCTTCGCCACACAAAATCGGAAGCGAGCGCTGCCAGAATGATTGCCCCCTGAATTGCTTTTTCCCAAAACGGATTAATGCCCACGAATGTCAGCGCGGTTCCGATGGTTCCCAACAAAGCGGCGCCGATTAGGGTGCCGATCAAAGTGCCGCGGCCTCCTGTGATCGCCGTCCCACCAACCACCACCGCCGCAACGGCCTTCAACTCCAAACCCAACCCGGCATTACTCGGCACAGTTGAGAAACGCACCGAGTTGAGCAGCGCAGCCAATCCGACCAGCGCACCCATCAACGTAAAGACCCAAAAAGTGACTCGCGATGGTTCAATGCCGGCAAGTCGCGCGGCTTCCGAGTCCGATCCGACCGCATACAACACACGGCCTGCAGCGAGATTGCGTAACGCCCAACTGAACAAAACGAGCACTACAATCGCTGTGATGACAATCAGCCATTGCCCGGCACTCTGCCCCAGTCCAAACCACTGGAAGTCCGCCGGCAAGTTTTGCACCCATTCGCCACCTGTCGTCCAACGCAACGCGTCACGCCAGGCAACCAGCATTGCCAGAGTGACAATAATTGACGGAAGGCGAAGCGTCCCTACCAAAACACCGTTAACTGCGCCCATTGCTGCGCCAATCACGACGATGCTCGGCAGCAGCAATGGTATCGGAACACCCGCTTTTGCCAATAAACCCGCGGCGACAGTCGCAATGGCAAACTGAGATCCGACTGAAATATCGATCTGCGCCACGAGAATCACTAACGTCATGCCCATACTCACGAGCAGGACGGGCACATTATTGAGCGCGACATCACGAAGATTCGCGCCGCTAAAAAAGGAAGGCGCGATAACACCGACCACGATGAGCAGCAGCGCGTAAGCGAACGAAGCAGATAGTTCTCGTTTATGGCGATTAAGCTTCACGTTCATGATCTCGCTCCGACGGAGCGAAATGTTTATAGCATCCGGGGGTTTTCCTTACCGAAGCTCCGGCAGGAGCGACCGAACGAAGACATTCGGCTCCTAACGGAGCCAAACAAACTAAACCAGGTTTCGGCTATAAACATCGGGCTCCGAGCGGAGCCTTCGGAACACTGTCTAAATCGATCTTTCTTCCACACGAGCTGACGCCTCAATCTGATGACCCAACGCCAGCGCAAGTATCTTCTCCTGAGTCGCTTCACTCCGATCGAGCGTCGACGCGATTGTTCCGCCAAACATCACAGCAATTCGATCACTCATCCCGAGAATCTCAGGAAGCTCTGAAGAGATCATCAAGATCGCGACACCTTGCGCGGCCAACTCAGTCATTAATGCATGAACCTCTGACTTAGCACCGACGTCAATACCCTGCGTG
>DATJKB010000026.1:0-13604 GCA_035491875.1 Pyrinomonadaceae bacterium
TTACCTCTTACCTCTTGGCTCAATGCACTGTATTATCCCGTCCGATGAAGCTCTGGCTCTCCAAGAATAGCGACGTTCCTCTTCATGAACAGCTCGTCACTCAGATAATCCTTGGCATCGTCAGCAACGATCTGAAAGTGAAGCAGCGTCTGCCGAGCACGCGTGACCTGGCCCGCCGATACTCAATTCATGCCAACACTGTCAGCGCCGCGTATCGCGAGTTAGCCCGTCGCGGTTGGGTGGATTTTCGAAAGGGAAGTGGCGTCTACGTTCGAACACAAACAGACTCTGACGAGAGCAAGCTCGAACTTGACCAACTCATTGCTCGTTTTCTTCGCGCCACTCGCCAACAAGGGTATTCGCTCGCGGAGATAAGAACGGGGATCGAACGGTCGTTTACGCTCTCGCCTCCCGATCATTTTGTTTTATGTGAACCAGATCCAGAATTGTGCGCGATCTTGGTCGCCGAAATTACGCAGGCAACGAAAGCGAAAGTGGTTGGCATTCGTGTCGAAGAAGCGCAGCAACCGGACGCGTTCGTTGGTGGTGTCCCAATGTTCTTGTACGGACACGCAACAAATGTAAGTGAGCGTTTAAAGATAAAATCAGACGTCCTGATTATCCACTCGGGCTCCATTGTTGGATCGATGAGCGGACAAATCCGTCCGCCGGCGGATGCTCTGATCGGTGTCGTATCGTGCTGGCCTGACTTCCTGCGTTGGAGTAAGACAATACTGGTGGCGGCTGGTTTGGATCCGGATGCTTTGACGTTTCGCGATGGCCGAGAGCGCGGCTGGGACAAAGGTTTGCGCTCGGCGGCTTTCGTGATTACTGACTCAGTGATGGCGCCAAAGATTCCAGCCGGATGCCCGGTCAAAGTATTCCGAATGATCTCTGACGCTTCAATTAAGGAGATTAAGGACTACGCGGAGAAGTTCTTTTAAGGATGAAGGATGGGATGAAAAGCGGCCGCGTCGGTTTTATTACGGCGTCTTCTCTTTCGCCAACGTGCGCACGTAATTCACAACGTGCCATCGTTCTTCCTCATTCATTCGCCGCTCGCCTGCGGGCATGATGCCCGTTATGCCCTTCGAGATCTTCCAGAACACTTCACCGTCAGTCATCGCCGTCATCCGCTCTTTATTAGATAGGTCAGCGGGTTTGCGACGTAGCCGGGGAAGATTGGCTTCATTTCCTGAACCAGTTTCACCGTGGCAAAAAATGCAATTGCCCTTGGTCCGTTCTAAAAAGAGTGCCTTACCCTTTTCTATTGATTCGGGACTGGACGCAATCGGGTTCTTAGTTTTGTCTGCATCCTCCGGCAGCTCCCAGGTGTTTTTGGAAAAATCTTGTTGCTCGGGTCGACCTCCCGAGTTTGCGTTTTGCGTTGTCGACGAATTCGCGTTTTGGTTACGGCCGAATGAGGGCAGCGTCAATGCAAACGACATGAGCGCCAGGGCCGACACAATGATTATTAGTTTGTCTACTTTTCGCATGGACTCTCCTGGGGCTGTTTTGAATGCGGGGAGCGGTTGATACGGTGGTTCTTTGTACTTGGTTCTTCGTGCCTCTGCAAGGCAGAACACCGCGCGACCCTGTTTCTCAGTTTCGAGAAATCGTTTCCGCTGCTCCGAACACATTCGTATCCCGACACGTCGGGGTAGAGACAATGACCTAGGCGCGTTTCACGACACGCGGTTTCTTTCTTACCACTCTCTTCTTCGCTGGCGCGGTCGCCGGTGCGCTCGCAGTTTTCGGCTGCGACTGTTGACGGATCATCTCGGCGACGGTTGCTTCCGGTATCGACGCGGAAATGACGACTTCACTTTCCTGTGCCGTGAGCTTCATAGCATTCAAGATACTCTGCACGTCCTTATCCGGAACGGCGCTAACGGCTTGTTGAAACAACCCTGAGAACAGTCCGTAAATAATTTTTGCGGTGTCCGGATTATCGGCGTTCATTGCGCCGCGCACGTTGAAAGCGTTGCCTTCCATGGTGACTGCCGCATAAAAATTTCCGAACGCCGTCTCGCACCGCGGATCACGAGCGGTTTCCTGCGTACCGAGCAATCCAAAACTCTTGGCGAAGGCGGCGAGCGGCGAGCCGGCCGCGCTCATTAATGCATTCGGATCACGAAGAAGTGAAGTGATGGCCGTGTTAGCAATTCTGCCATTGCCGTCAGCAGCATCCAGCGCTGCTTTGAGATAGCCGATGCTACCGACGGCGATCGTGTTGGTGTTTAGTGCTGTGAAGCCGATCTCGGAAAACGATTTGAGTAGGGGAGTCTTTTCAGCTGCGGCTGCGACGGGGTCGATCTTCGCGATCGCGATCTTCCGCGCGCCATATTTTTCTTCGCGTGCTTTGTCCTGCAATCCGAGTTCAGCGATCGTCATCAGTGAGTCGGCGCTAAAGTCGCCGCTGGCTACGGCTATTATTTCCGGGGGCACGAAGCTGAGATCGGCCGCCGGTTTATGGAAGCGCAAAGCGATGACGATGTAGTCGAGCGTTGAGGGATCTACACCCAGATCCTTCTTCAGATCCAGAAATGCTGCACGCATGCTCGTCAGATCTTTTGCAGGTGCAACTTTGGGTGCAGCGTCGTTCAAGATCCGGCGCGGGTTGAGATAGATCAGCGTGTCAGCTTCAGGCAGAGCGGCGAGCGCCGCCGCCGTGTTTTGGTTTGGGGAATTAACGTCAGCGCGAACGGTGGACGTCGTTGTTTGTGCATTCGTCTGGCCGAAAACAAGAAACGCAAGACTGAGAAGCAACAGCAGAAGCAAAGGGCGATGTTTCATTTATCCTCCAAGATGCAATGGTGAGGCAATGTTTGCACAATCAATCGCAGGTTAGCTACAGAATTCTTTGACGAGCGATGGAGTCAGTACCACCACGCGGGTGGGTGCAAGCCATTCAGTACCATTCGCGGTAGCGGATGGCCTTCACTCAACCTCACAGCAACTAGTAACCTCCGCTATTCACCGCATCAATTGACTGGGAGAGCACTCTCCTTCACGTTGTCGAGTAAGTGTCTCATAATTTTCTCCCACCTAATTCTCACTAACGGAGTTGCTTCACATGAATCCTCACGATGAGTTCAATACGGACGGCGTCCTCGCCTATCTGATTTCCTTTCGTTGCTACGGGACGTGGCTTCACGGCGATCCGCGCGGATCGATGGATCGAATCCACAACCGATACGGCGCGCCAAAAATTCAACCAAACCCACAACGCGTAAAATACGAAAAGTCGTTGCTCAAGTCTCCGCCGGTAAGATTAAACACCGAGCGGAGACATATCGTTGAGCATGCGATTCGTGAAACATGCAGAATTCGCAAGTGGAATCTGTGGGCAATTAATGTCCGCACCAATCACGTGCAAACTGTAGTCACGTCCAGAAAGAAACCTGAGCTTGTTCTTAACGCGTTGAAGGCAAATGCCACGCGCGAGCTTCGGGAAGCAGGTTGTTGGAGGTATGACCATTCACCCTGGGCCGACGGCGGCAGCAAAATATGGCTCTGGAGCCAGACAGATCTGTCTAACGCTATTGACTATGTGTTGTACGAACAGGGCGATCCGCTGCCATGAGGGTTGAGTGGAGGCCATCCGCTACCGCGAATGGTACTGAATAGTGGATGCCCGACGGATGTTACTCGGACTGTGGAGTTGAGTGGAGGCCATCCGCTACCGCGAATGGTACTGAATAGCGGATGCCCGACGGATGTTACTCGTGCCGTGGAGTTGAGTGGAGGCCATCCGCTATTGCGAATGGCACTGAATGGCTTAGCACCCGAGGTGGTACTGGCCGCTAAATCTTGCCCAGCTCTCTCTTAGTGAACTCGTTGTTCTGATTTCCGGTATTCAGTGTTGTCGCTGGTTCGAACAGAAGAACGTGGCACTCATCTTCAGCCACAGGACGATGCTCCTGCCCGCGAGGGACAATCACCATCTCGCCCGCTTCGATCCAGATCTGATGCTGGTTGCCGGAAACGTCGCGATACTCCATTCTGAATCGCCCGTTTATGACCATGAACAACTCGTCCTCTTGTTCATGATGATGCCACGTGAACGGGCCATTGAATTTCACCAGCTTCACCTGTTGACCATTAAGCTCGCCGGCGATTCGTGGGTTCCAATAGTCGTTAATTAGCGACAGCTTGTCTTGTAGATTGATCTTGTTCATAAGGTAAGACTCGTTTACGAGGATGAAAGGGAAAAAGGTGAAGAGGGGAAAAGGGGAAAGGGCGAAGCGAGGAGCCTACCTTGAGTTTCTTTTTCCTTTTTCCCATTTCCCCTCTGCCCCGTTTATATGATTTGGCGAAAGCGAAAACAGTCGGAGTCGTGATCGTTGACCATCCCTACCGCCTGCATGAACGCATAACAGATTGTTGAGCCTACAAAGCGAAACCCTCTCTTTCGTAAATCAATGCTGAGCGCGTCCGAGATTTCTGTTTTGGCCAGCACCGGTTGTCCTCGCTTACGTCTGATAGGTTTGTTATTCACGAATGCCCAAACATATTTATCGAAGCTTCCGTGTTCGCGTTGCAGTTTGAGAAATGCTTTGGCGTTACTTATCGCCGAATCGATCTTTAGCCGGTTACGAATAATGCCGGCGTCTTGCATCAGTGAAGCGACCTTCTTGTCGTTGTATTTGGCGACCTTGGCCGGATCAAAACCGGAGAATGCTTTGCGATAGTTCTCGCGTTTGTTGAGAATCGTTTCCCAGCTTAGACCCGCCTGCGCCCCTTCTAGGATTAGGAATTCAAATAGTCGAGTGTCGTCGTGAAGTGGCACACCCCATTCTGCGTCGTGGTAGGCAATCGACAAGGGTGTTCTGGCCCAGGCGCATCGTTTCATGCGCGTATTTATTTCATGAGAAGGTAGATGCAATCAAGAGAACCAAGAACATCCACAGATTACGCAGATTACACAGATTATTTTTAGACCGCCATGTTGATCGTTTGCGTTAAGAATGACAACGGGGTAGCTCAAACACTCAACCTCGTTTTCTAGAAAATAATCTGTGTAATCTGCGTAATCTGTGGATGTTCTTTTTCTGCTTTTGGAGAAGGGAAAGCGAAAGGGGGAACGGAAAGGGCCGCCGCAGAGGGTTTGACTTGGCTAAGGTATTAGTTGTACAAGGCCATTGGATTCCTAATACAACCCCGGTCAAGTTTTGCCTCGCTATCTCGGTCTATCTGCCGAGATAGAAACGAAAGGAGATATCATGGCTTTACGGTTAGGCGATATAGCCCCCGATTTTACAGCTGAAACAACTGAAGGTCCGATTCGCTTCCACGAATGGATCGGCGACAGCTGGGCAGTTTTATTCTCGCATCCGAAGGACTTTACTCCGGTCTGCACGACCGAACTCGGCTACGTTGCGAAATGTAAGCCGGATTTTGAAAAGCGCGGCGTGAAGGTTATTGGCCTCAGTGTTGACCAGACTGATTCTCATAAAAAATGGGCCGAAGATATCAAAGAGACGCAGGGCACGGCGCTCAATTTTCCAGTGATAGCTGATCCCGATCACAAGATCGCAGAACTCTACGACATGATTCATCCTGAAATCAGTGATGTCTTTACAGTGCGTTCCGTGTTTGTGATTGGACCGGATAAGAAGGTCAAATTAATGATCACTTATCCTGCGAGCACCGGCCGAAACTTTGATGAAATCCTGCGTGTGATCGATTCGTTGCAGTTGACGGCGAAGTACAGTGTTGCCACGCCAGTCAATTGGAAGGACGGCGAGGATGTGATTATTGTTCCGTCACTCTCTGACGAAGCGGCAAAGGAAAAATTCCCAGGCGGATGGCGCGCGCCAAAACCATACCTGCGAATCACCGAGCAACCCAACAAGAAGGCAACCTCCGCAACGGACACCGGAGCAAAAGCTGCTTCGTAAATCATTTTCTAGTCATAGCTTCACGGCGCAGGTGATTTCTAGCCTGCGCCTTTTTTTTTGGACAGGACTTCCGGATTACAGGATTAAGACTGAATCAGTAAAGGAAACGTGAATGAAATGCGCTGCCAAAGCTTCATTCTTCTTGAAATCTTGTAATCCTGAAATCCTGTCAAAGCTCCGACATGGCTCAAATCCTCTCGCCGGTTTCGTGATCAAAGAAATGTGCCTTATTCATTGCCAACGTAAACCAAACCCGAGTCTCGGGTGCGAGTCGGAAGTCGGCAGCCGCACGGGCCATCAGTTTTAGATCTCCGGCCGCGAGCACTACCAAAGTTTCGTTTCCCATTTGCTCTGTCACGTAAACGCTTGCGGGAGCTGCCCCGTTTATCGGACTGGTCGCAATCGTCACATGCTCGGGTCTGATCCCCAGCGTCGCATGTCTTCCATTGTTGTTTAGGCCTTTTGTTAACGGCACCGAGAACGTCTTGGCTACAAAACTGGAACTTTCGATGGTGCCGTCTATCAAATTCATACTCGGACTCCCCACAAACTCCGCGACAAAACGACTGGCGGGAAAGTCGTAGACCTTCATCGGCGTGTCGAATTGTTGTAGCTTTCCTTTCTTCATAACAGCGACACGATGGGCGAGAGTCATTGCCTCAGCCTGGTCATGCGTGACATACACAGTCGTAGTACCGAGTTGATGTTGTAATCGCTTGAGTTCGCCGCGCATCTGGACTCGCAGGCGCGCATCGAGATTCGATAACGGCTCGTCCATCAGGTAGGCGCGAGGCTCACGAACGATCGCGCGAGCGAGGGCCACGCGCTGACGCTCACCACCTGATAGCTGGCGCGGTTTGCGATCGAGAAGCGAAACGATATCGAGCATTTGAGCGACGCGGTTGACTCGCGCCGATCTTTCTTGAGGATTCTGCTTTCTGACGCGCAGTGGATAGCCGATGTTCTCGGCGATTGTCATATGTGGGTACAGCGCATAGCTCTGAAACACCATCGCGAGATCACGATGTTGTGTAGGGACGTCGTTGATGCGTTTGTCGTCGAGATAAATGTCGCCGGAAGTCACTGACTCGAGGCCGGCGAGCATGCGAAGTGTGGTTGTTTTCCCGCAGCCGGAGGGACCAAGCAGGACCACAAACTCACCACGGTCGATCTCGAGTGTCAGATCATCTACGACAGGCTGATCGCCAAAGACCTTGGACACATTTTTGAAGACAATCGACATGCGCCTTACTTTATTGAAGCCCTGTATTGATCAATCAGGGCGGTACAACCTCTGCTGCGGTACCTCGGAAGGTATGATTCAAGTTACGGAGAATGCAGGTTGGGAAGGGTGGCTTGCCCCCGCTCACATGCACAACACTCAAGCTCCCTGAAAGTGCGCAACCCGAATGTCCGACATGCTTCAGCTTGTCGGTGCGTTATGACCTGGCTCAACGCAGTGTGGTGAAGTGGTACTAAATCGTTAACACTGCATTGAGTGGTGTGGTAACTCACCGACAAGCTGAAGCATGTCGGACATTCGGGTTGCGCACTTTCAGGGAGCTTGAGCATTCGGCAACATTGAGCGGGGGCAAGCCACCCTTCCCCACCTGCAATCCTAACCAACTTGAATCATTGCTCCGAACATACCGGCTAGTGCTATGTACGTCATCCTTTCACCGCTCCTAGCGATAGACCTCGGACTAAATAACGCTGCACTGCCAGGGCAAAGACAAGAATCGGTAACATCGCCACCGTTCCTGCGGCGCTCATCACACCCCACTTGATTTCGTACTGCGTTACCCGACCGGCAATTCCTACCGGCAAGGTCATCGCAGCGTCGGTCTGCGTCAGCACCAGTGCAAACAAGAATTCGTTCCACGACACGATCAAACAGAAGACGGCCGTTGCCGCCAGTCCCGGCGCGACGAGCGGCAAGACGATTCGAACCAGCGCTCCCAGTCGTGAATCGCCGTCAACTAATGCTGCCTCTTCGAGATCACGCGGTAGCTCTGCAAAGAACCCACGCATCATCCAAACAACGAAAGGTAAGTTGAATGCGGTGTAGACGATTATTAATGCGGCGCGTGTATTCAGCAGTCGCAGGTCGCGCATCATCAGGAACAACGGTACAGCCGTTACGATTGCCGGAAACATTCGCGTGGACAAGATCCACAGCGAAACCTTTTGGTCCAGATTGTAGGGAAGTCGAAAGCGGGCAAGCGAATAAGCGGCAAGCGTGCCGATCACTAACGCGCAGATCGTCGATACAACTGAGACTACTGCGCTTGTGATCAAGTACTGCCCGAACGAGCGAACCACGAATGCGTCGTAGTAGTGTTCGAATGTCGGCGCAAACTGGAACCAGAGCGGCGGCACAGCGAATTGATCAACGTCGCTCTTGAGAGAGATCGTCAGCATCCAGTAGACGGGAGTCAACGAAGCAATCACAGCCGCCAAGAGGAGCACATATTTAGGGAAGCGCTTCATTTTGGAGTGCGGTGACCTGTCACCGCTTTCGCAGGTCGCGACCTGGCGCGACTATCTCATTATTAACTCCCGCGAGTGGCCTAAAGGACAAAAGCGCCGACAGGTCGGCGCACTCCAAAGAGTCAACCCACCTCGCGCGTTTGCAGAAACTTAATGTACACGACGCTGATCACGTTAGTGATCGCCAACAGCACAAAAGACATTGCCGCCGCGTAACCGAAATCAAAGAATCGAAATGCCGTCCGATAAATGTAGAGACTTATCGTTTCAGTAGCGAAACCTGGTCCACCCTCGGTGAGAATAAAAATCTGATCGAACACGCGCAGCAGATCCATTGTGCGTAACAAGAGCGCGATGAGTATTGCCGGCTTCAGCAGGGGCAGCGTTACGTATCGAAAAGTCTGCCAGCGGCTTGAGCCGTCGATTTTTGCTGCTTCGTAAGGTTCTTGCGGAATTGCTTGCAAACCAGCCAGCAGCACGAGAAAGACAAAGGGCGTCCATTGCCAGATATCGACGGCGATTACTGACATCAGTGCCAAGCGTGGTGACGCAGTCCAAGTGAGTGCGTCGGTGTTGAAGCCAAACCTTTTTAGTGTTCCGTTGATCGCCCCGAAGTCTGGATTCAGCATCAATCGCCAGACTACGCCGACAACAACGGGAGGCAACATCATTGGGACAAGCAATGATGCTCGAAAGAGAGCGCGGCCACGAATCCGACTGTTCAGCAGCAATGCGAGCCCCAGACCGAGCAGGAATTCGCAAACTAATGCCGAAGCGGCGTAGATAAACGTGTGGCCCATCGCACTGAGAAAGAAATTGTCAGACAGCAGGCGCTGAAAGTTCCCGAAACTCCACCGCACGCCTTTCGCCGATTCGACTTGCAGGCTGACAGAGAGTGAATAGATAAGGGGATAGATTGAGAGGGAAAGCAACACCGCGACTGCAGGCGAGAGAAAGAGATAAGGCAACCGCCTATCGCCGGCGCTACTGGCCACGTTGGAGAATCTTTTCGATTTCGACATTTGCCTGATTTAGCGCATCTTCTGCGGACAATTCCCCGCTGTTCGCTTTCGAAAGAAAGATGCCAAAGGCGTTTTCAATCTCGTTCCATTGAGGAGTTCTCGGCCGTGGTCGAGATGTCTCGAGTGACCGCAGCTGCGCAGGATATGACGGGAATCGCGCAACCAGTTCTGGATCAGTGAAGAGTGATCTTCGTGTGGGCGGATTACCACCGAACGCGGAGCGCTTCATCTCGTTTCCGGTCGTGGCCCAAAGCAAGAAGTCCAACGCAGCGTCGGCGTTCTTTGCATCGCGCGGAATGGCAATTAGCCAGTTGCCGATTTCGGCTTGTCCCTGTCGCTTTCCGCCTGGAAGAGTAGTGAATGCCATCTTGCCAATTACTTTCGATCTGGCAGGGTCGGAAAAAGGACTAATCCACGCGGGCCAATTGATCGACATTGCAGCAGTGCCTTGCAAGAGATGTGCGCCGACCTCGGCTGCATTGAAGCTTGCGTAACCTGGCGGTGAATATTTGCCGAGTTCTAACATCAGTTTCAATGCAGCTATCCCTTCGGGGCTATTAACGGCAGGTTTGCCGGACGAATCAAACATTTCACCGCCAAACGCCCAGAAGATAGGCATGAAGTCGGCAACCGCGGCGTTACCTTGAGCCGCTCGCATTACGTACCCGTACATTTTGTTACCGCCTTCACCTTCTTTCTCTTGAATGGTTTTAGCGGCGTTGAGTACGTCGTCCCACGTAGCGGGTTCCTTTAGACCATGTTTTTCGAACAGATCTTTGCGGTAGAAGAACAGCTGAGAGTTACCGACATAGGGAAGTGCATAGAGCGAACCTGTTTGATAAGGGTGTCTGCAAAGGGCGAGGGACGTTTCAATAAAATCGGGATCAGCTTCCTGCTTTCCTTTTTTCTGAAGCAGAGGAGATAAGTCAGTAAGAAACTGCTTCGAAGCAAACCGCGGAAACCATGGGTCGTCAAGCATGATCAGATCATAAGCACCGGTTCGGGCGTTAAGATCGTTCAGTTCTTTTTCGAAAAGGTTTGCGTAAGGAAACTCAGCGATGTTGATGTGGATGCCCGTTTGAGTTTCGTAATCGCGTGCGGCCTGTTTGAGCGCGTCGCCTTCGACGCCGGAGTTAACGGCAAGGGTTATTTCTCTTGTTGGTCCAGCTGAGCGTTGACAAGCTGTAAGACAAACAGCGATTGCGACAAGGATCAAGGCAGATGCCTTTAATGCTCGAACGAACTCGATCATTCAGCGCGCTCCTCCCATGAAGTTCGCGGCAAAGAATAGCAGAAGCAGGTCCACAGATTAAGAACATTGCCGATTGTTGATTTTTGATTGTCCATTGGATGTTGCCTGGATCGGTCAATTGGCAATCGACAATCGACAATCGCAATGTTCTTTGTTGCTCGCTTCGACCAGCTTGATCCATACTCGGCCCAATGAGACAAGTCGTTACCACTGCAACCGGCGACATTAATGTGCTCAAGGTCCAGGAGAAGCCTGATCCAACGCCAAAGCCCGGTGAAGTGCTGATTCGCGTCAAAGCTTCGGGGCTGAACTTTGCAGACATTCTCTCGCGTCAGGGTCTTTATCCTGACAGTCCGCCAAAGCCATGCGTCATGGGCTATGAAGTCAGTGGCCTGATCGTAGCGGTCGGCGAAGGCCTCGGCAATGAATGGATTGGTAAGCCTGTCGTTGCGATGACGCGCTTCGGCGGACAGTCGGAGCTCGTTGTCGTAAAGGCGACACAGCTGTTTGAAAAGCCGCAGAAACTGACCTTTGAAGAGGCAGCAGCAATACCGGTGAACTACCTGACTGCCTATGCCTTGATTGTCGTGATGGGTTCACTGCACCAAGGAGAATCAATACTTATCCACAACGCTGGCGGTGGCGTTGGATTGGCAGCGCTCGACATTGCGAAGAAGATTGGCGTCGTCACTTTTGGAACTGCCAGTCCGTCGAAACACCAATTCCTAACCGAAAGAGGCTTGGACCATCCAATCGATTATCGAGGTGAAGACTGGTTGCCCGTCTTGAAGAATCTGACAAATGGTCGTGGAGTGGATCTTATACTCGATCCAATCGGCGGCGCGCATTGGAAGAAGAGTTACGCGGCATTACGCCACACCGGACGCTTGGGTATGTTCGGAGTCTCAAGCGCGTCGGCAAATGGTTTGGCGGGAAAGCTGAAATTGGTGAAAGCAGCGTTGCAAATGCCTCGATTCACGCCGCTCGCATTGCTTAATAAGAACCGCGGAGTGTTTGGTTTGAATCTTGGGCACATGTGGCACGAACCGGAGAAAATCGCGGTTTGGATGAGGGAGATTTTGCGAGGCGTTGAGGAGGGTTGGATCAACCCTTATGTCGATCGGGCCTTTCGGTTCGACGAAGCCGGCGCGGCGCATCAGTATCTGGAGCAGCGGAAGAACATTGGCAAAGTGGTCTTAGTACCGTAGCCGGAAAACACATCCACAGATTTAAGAACATTGCCGATTAGCTCTTTTTCACTCCTTCAATCGACAATCGGCAATCGACAATCGGCAATGTTCTTAAATCTGTGGATGTGTTTTCCCGCTGGGATTCAAGCCGATTTTGGAAGACGTTTGGCGAGTGCAAAGGCAATCAGCGTCGAATAGGCCAATCCAAAGAGCATCGATCCAAGAAACAGTCCAAGAAATGCCTGAACGGCGATGAGCGTCATCGGAAGCTTCTGCGCATTCGGTTCAACTGCCATCCATCTTGTGCCTACGAGATACAACACCCCCACAAAAAACAGTGAAATTGTTATAGCGTAGACCAGGGAAATCCAGATGCCCGCTTTCAACGACTGCTTGAACGTCGCCTCTTCAGCGGCGTGGCGCCGGAACTCCGAAATACCCAACAGGATCCCCAGGAATTGAAGGATGTTGAAGAACACCGGCGTTCCAAGTTGGTGGATAGTTGATTGCGGGTTGGACACAAGTGTGTGCGCAATGATGACCCATGCGGCAGCACCGATCGTGATCATCAGTCCGTACTTAAGGGCGAGCTTTTTCATTTGCGCGAAGGAACGTAAACTAGTTTGCCGCCAAAGTAAACCGAGGCGTCCGCTTGTCTCGTGTGTTGGTTGCTGTCGAAAGTTGCAGGATCACCGCCGAGACGCAGAGCACGCCGAGGTAGCGCAGAGACTTGACGCTATTCTTCCAAGTTCAACACTCTTCGCCGGATCCCGTTCTTCAGAACAACTTCATTGAAGTTTATTAGCAGTCCCACCTTCCAGCCTCCGAGTCTTAGATAAGTCAGCAACTGAGCTTCATAGATCGGATGCAGAGCCTCAACAGACTTTGTTTCCACTACAACGGTATCTGCCACGATAAAATCCGCCTCATATCCTTTCTTCAAACGGAGTCCCTTGTATTCCAATGGAACTGGCCACTTAAACTTGAACGGAATGCGGCGTAAGAAGAGCTCTCTTGCCAAACTCTCATGGTAGGCTGATTCCAACAGTCCTGGTCCTAATGCGCGATGTACCTCGATCGCAGCACCGATAATCTGACCTGTGAGCGTATTAACATGGTGAGTCATGTTAGTTTGGTCCCTTCGTTTTGATTTATTTGACGTGAGTTTAGATCAATTATGAGATTAACAACTGTAGCACAAACACTCAATGGGTGAACCCAATCAACTCTCTGCGCAACCTCAGCGTGCTCGGCGTCTCGGCGGTAACACCTCAACGTTCATGGTGGAGTGGTAACAAAGAAAAGTCCCTCGAGAGCATCTTCTTCCTACCACGCTGCCGTTGTTTTCCCATCCGCACTCTTCCAGAATGGCGCCCATACAAACGTCAACAACTTCACAGTGATATTCGTCTTCTTCGGTTTCAAGCTCACTTTCTCCAATTGCTCCGTTTGCGGATCGATTGATTGCTCCAAAGTCTTCGCCTCTGCCTGGAACTCTCCATCGAGATCAAGTAACTGTTGATTGACGATTGTGAGTGTTTCCTGTGCGCGCGCCACATCTCCAGACTCTTACATCGTTCGACTAACACCGCGCGCGGCTGTCGTTGCGCGACCAAGTGTTCCAAGACTCGCCGTCTTCCGGCCCAGGAATGAAGACAATAGAGTGGCGCCAAATGAGATCGCCGTCTGATACTTCTGACTCTGTGCCTGTTCCGCTTCGCGTTGAACAATCTGTTCAGCTCGCCGC
>DATJKB010000027.1:0-5728 GCA_035491875.1 Pyrinomonadaceae bacterium
ACCCTGATCGTTGAGCTCCACGCGTCGTACGGGTAACAGTCAGCAGTTACGTCCTGCCCTTGTGCCTGTGCCTTCTTAATCAACGCTACAACTTGAGCCGCCTTTCCCCAGACGCCAACGGTGCCGACCTTGATGTGTGAAACTTGTGCCGGCAGGTGTGCTTCCTTACCAATGCGAATTAATTCGGCGATAGATTCGAGAGTGCGATCAGCTTCGTCGCGAATGTGACTGATATAAATTCCTCGGTAGCGTCCGGCAACAGTCGCCAGGGCAATGACCTCTTCAGTCGACGCTGGTTTGCCCGTCTCGTATTCGAGACCGCTCGATAAACCGAACGCGCCTTCAGTCATCGCCTGCTCAACCATCGCTTCCATTTTCTTGATCTCTTCAGGAGTTGCAAGGCGGTTCGTGTTGTCTTCACCCATTGCGCGTTCGCGTACCGTTGCGTGTCCCACGAAGGTCAACACATTTAGCGCGACCGGATGTTCGTCGAGACTCTTGAGGTAAGCGCCGACCGGAAATTCTGAGCCACCATCCTGGCCCACTGCGATGGTCGTTATGCCCTGCGACACCTGCGAAGCGGCGGCAGGCTCGCGCGACAAGCCGCGATCAGAATGATTGTGAGTGTCGATAAAGCCTGGTGCCACTACTAGTCCGCGCGCATCGATTACTGTTGCGTCGGCTGGCACTTTGACGGCGCTACGGCGCCCGGCTGCAAGGATCGAGTCACCCTTTATGAGAACGACAGAGTTTGGGACCGGGCGATTTCCTGATCCGTCGATCAAGGTTGCACCTACGATCGCTGTTGTTTTTGTGGCGTTCGTTTGAAAAGGTGCAGGGGAAATAAAGGATGCCGCCTGCTGTCGATGGTTGGCGAGCACTAGAAAAGAAAGCAACGCCACTGCTGGCGCGAGTCGTTTAAGTTTCATAAGTTATAGGGTTGTTGTAACGCTAACTGAAAGATCCGTGCGACAGTTCATTCAACTAAAGAACGGGAGCGAAGCGACCGATTTCAAGTTACGTTGACCGCTCGGTGGTTGAAATCGGTCGCTTCGCTCCCGTTCTTTTAGTTGACTGATCGATCTCTCCTCTGTCGTGAGACGCTCCGAAAATCGAAATGCCCGATCGCGTTGTCTGCGTTCATTCTCCGTAGACTAAGGCGTCTTCGCGGTCGATTTGTTGTCCGCGATGTACTGCTCAAGCTTTTTACGGTCTGGATAGTCTGGCTTCTTCTTCAGAAACTCTTGGTACTCTATTGCGGCTTTGTCTTTCAAACCCGCCGCGTTATACAACGCCGCCAGGTGCAAGTGCACATCCGCTCGCCCAATCGGATCGAGTTTTAATGCCTCGTAAAGATATCCTACGGCCTTCGAGCCTTTCTTGATTTGCAGGTACGATTCTCCGAGGTAGTAGTTTGCGTCTGCTGACGATGGTTGGAGTTTTAGCGCTTCTGTCAAAGGCTCGATTGCTCCGTCAAACTTTTTCAGCAGATATCGAAGCTTGCCGAGATTCATGTGGGCGAGAAAAAACGACGGCCGCTCGGCGATTGCTTTGAGATAGGCTTCCTCACTGTCGTCGTAACGCTGTTTGAAAATGAACACTGCGCCGAGTTCGGTCCACGCCAGAAAATCCTTTGGATCCTGCGCGACAAGTTGTTGTAACGCTAATATCGCGTCGTCATATCGTTTTTGATCAGTCGCTTCTTTCGAACGCGTAAACAGGGACTCATTTGTAGCGCTTCGTTTGTAATAGTCCGTAGCCGAAACAGTACCGGGTTTGTTTGGTGGTGGTGCCGACCACTTAAGTGCGAGATCCTGACGATAGTCGTGCTGGAATGGCGAGAAAGGGATCTCTGCCCGGATGCGCGCCACTTCATCCGGTCCCAAAAACACCGCCAGCTCATACAAACCATCTTTCAGGTTCTGAAACCGATAACGACCGCCAGGTCCCACAAATTGCCGCGCGACAGTTGTGCCTCCTTGATTGAACAACACGACTTCGTACATGAGCGGCTTTAAATTAGCGCGGTCGCCCTCTTCAACGGAAAGGTCCCCGTACAAAACATGAACTCCTAACGTCGCGCTTCCTGTTTGCGTTTGGCGGCGATTGGGAAATGGATCCTGACCAAATGCATTGATCGATAGACCCACCAGCAACATAAGAATCAATGCCGATGATCGACTCATGATTGTCCTGCCCCCCTGCGATAACCTATATCAGCCGTATTTAACACATGTCGTGTAATCAAACCAACCTAAGGACAAACGGGCTGAAGCCTCTCAGCCTCAGCCCGTATGGTTTGGCACGTAGTTGAAGCTTAGAACGTGTAGCGAATTCCAAGCTGCATTACCCGTGGCTGGCCCTGGATCGAAATAAAGTTGGACCAGTTGCTTGGGATCTGATTTGCACTTGTGATTTGGTCTGGGTCAAGCTGCAACCCGAAACCACTTCGGCTCGTATCGATGTCACCCATCCGTTGTGTGTTGGTTACGTTAAAAGCCTCGAAGCGAATCTGGAGCGAGTGACCTTCACTCCATGGCATGGCGAACGTCTTGCCGAGACCGACGTCGAGGTTTGCGTATCCTGGCAATCGGAGGAAATTCCGATCTCCGGTCTCACCTGCATACGCTCCACGGAAACTCTTGTAAGCGTCTAGCAAGCACGCACCAAAGAGCTTGTCTCCTTGGACTGGGCACGTCTTGACATCCCTCACACGAACGCCGCTACTTTGAACGTTCCAGTTTGTGGCCCATCGAGCATCATCGTACGGGCTGAACATTGGGAGGCCAGTATTCCAGCGGTAGATACCACTGAGCTGCCATCCCCCAATAATCGCGTCTGCAAATTTGTTGATGCCGCTGAACCATCGTCGGCCGCGACCGAACGGCATTTCCCAAACCGCGTTAGCGTTGATGATGTGGCGTACATCAAAGTCCGAGTTGGCAAAGTTATCTTGTTGCCTTAGCGGATTGAGAATAAATGCGCCACCGAAAGCGCCAGAGGTCTGCAGACCTGACGCATCGTCCATCGAGTGCGAAAGCGTGTAGTTGAAGTCTGCAGTGAAACTTCGACCCAGGCGCTGTCTCAAGCTCAGGGTACCTGCGTGGTAGTTTGACTTCGCGATACTGCTGAATGTTGAAAGAGCACCATATTGTGGGTGGAAGAAAAGGTTCCTCCCCAATCCGTCCTCGATAACATCCTGCGTGTCCGTCCAGTCATTGCCGTACACGTCAAGGGCAACCGCATAAACGGCCTGCGTTTGATTCAGCGAATGGCTAATGACTTGGTTGATCGGGTTTGCGCAAGTTGGATCGCTGCTCGGACACCCGAAATAGTTTATGTTCATCATCTGCGCGATGTTCGCGGGCAAGAAATTCGCAAAATAAGGAATTTGCGCCACCGAGCTTGGCGATGTTCCTGCACGCCTCAAGTTTTCAAGTATTCCAGCTGCAGTGTACCAGTCCATCCCTGATTTAGGATCGACCAGATTGTTCAGCGCCATCACGTCGCGTGACGCGATGAGGTCGCGGGCAAAACGGCCGATGTATGCCGTTTGAATAACCAGACCCTTCGGCAATTCGCGTTCATAGGTGAAGTTCCACGAGTAGTTGGTTGGTGCGATTAACTTCGAATCAAGACTCGACTCGATACGCGCTGCCTGCGATGCCGGATCGGTACTGAACGGCTGAGTTCGCGGGAACGTGATATTTGCTGGTTGTGAGAGTCCCGCAAGCGGAAGGAGCGGGCGAATATCCTGACCGAACCCTGTGAACTGAGGTGCCGGTCTCGAAGTTAGATTGAACGTATTTGCTGCGACACCGTTGCTCGATGCGAAGCCTAGTGTGTTGTTCAGGTCAAAACTTACTGCGAGCTGTTGTCCGTAGTAGTCGTTCGTCATTGCGAAACCACCACGGAAAACTGACTCATGATTTGACCCAAACAATTTACCAAGGAAACCACTCTTAAACGAAGGCGACCAGGCAACAGCAACGCGCGGTTGGAAGTTGTTCTTGTCCCAGTCGTAGAGTGGCTCTGCATTATTGGCCGGGCCAGAGAGGTTGAGAGTTAACGGAACTGCATAATTCTCTCCTCTTCTAGCCGCTTCCTGGCGCAGTTGGAAGACATCCGATAGACCGATGTCAGTTTTAACTTCGAAACCATTCGCCTCATAAATGGGCCTGCTGATGCTATAGCGCAAGCCATAGGTCAGCGTAAGATTTGGACTGATTTTCCACGCATCTTGTGCGTAGAGGTCGTACTCCTGCGTACGAAAATCACGCTTGCTGGGTACACCCTGATTGACTAATGTACCATCGTGAGCGAATGTGAAGTTCGCAGCGTACTGTGAAAAGCGACCAATGATCGCGGTCATCGCATTCTGCACATTGGTAGCCGATCCTGAGATCCTGTTAATGCCGTTCGCCGTGTTGAATGCGATCTGCGTTAGGTTCGTGGCCGAAGGGTTCATTGGATTAGTAAGAGTCGCGCCACCTCCTTGGAAAAACGATGGGTTTGTTATCGCACTGTCGAAGGAGCTTGAAAACGAAGTTCGTTGGTTACTGATGAGTCGGATGTTTGTTCCAAACCCAACGTTGTGATTTTCCTTCACCCACGAAACGTCGTCAGTAAAGTTTTGCACGGGCGTTATACGCGTCAGCGTCCGTGAAAAAGCAAGCGGCGAAAACACGAACCGGAAGCTGATGCTGTTCGCTGCGGAATCACCTTGCTGCGTGAACGCCTCCCGTGTGTAGCCGTAACGGAACGTGTTGACTATAGAATTAGTCGCTGTCCACGTATGTCCGAGTGCAGCCCCAACCGGGTGCGACCAGATACTCGGTGCTGGAGTATCCGGGAACTGCTGCTCGCGTCCGAGCAGGTCGTAAATAATGTTGACGCGAGCAAAAGCCTGCTGTTTGCTCGTTAGGTTGAAGTCAAACTTCCCGGCATGCGAATTCCGCGTCACCGGAATTGGTGCGTTGAATCTGTAGCCAGCCGTATTCAATCCATCACCAATCGTGAAGTCGTTGGCTGGATATCTACCGGCGGCGGCAGCCAGAGTCTGCATCGCTACCGGGTTAAAACCGGACGCCGGGAATAGCAGTGCAATCTGCGCCGCGGTTAAGGTACTCGGCACTGCTGCAGCCGCCGTGCAACTTGCGGCTGGAGTTGAGGCGGGACAGCCTCTGTATCTGACAATGCCCTGTCCCAGGTTTGCCAACGGTACAGTTCGGACCGCAGGTGTTGACTGAGTAATGCGGTCGCCCTCATAGCTATAAAAGAAGAACGCCCTGTCCTTCATAATTGGACCACCGATAGCGCCACCGAAGGTGTGTCGGATTAGTGGAGGCCGAGGCACTTTCTGTTCTCCGACTTTCGCCAAGCCGGTAATAACCGCAGCGTCAGTCGCCTTAAAGTGGCCAGCCTTGTTGTTGAAAAAGTTGTTCGCTGAAAAAGCTGACGTACGATAGAACTCGAATGCGGATCCGTGCCAATCGTTCGTTCCACTCTTTGTTAAGAGTTGAACCTGAGCGCCAGCAGAGCGTCCCTGATTGGCATTTGGATTTGTCGTTGTTACACGAAACTCCTCGATAGCTTCGGAGTTGAGTCGCAGCACTGTGTTGTTAGACGGCGAGAGGTTCGCAGTGTCTGTGCCTAACGCGGGATCTGCGCCGATGATGGTATTGGTCTGGGCTTCGTTAATATCGACGCCATCAAGCGTGATGTTGGC
>DATJKB010000028.1:0-2476 GCA_035491875.1 Pyrinomonadaceae bacterium
CCTGGTTGCTCGCGACAACTTTGATTTTACTGACGCCGCGGCTTTCGCAGTTGTTGCAGCACGAAAAGTACTCGACGAAGGCTTGCCTGAAGGTACGCTGCTGAACATCAATCTTCCTCCAGGTGAGATAAAGGGCGTTCGAGTAACGCGACAGGGGATCAAAAACGCGCGACCCGTTATCACAGAGCACATTGACCCTCGCGGTAAACCCTATTTCTGGATCGGTGAGGAATACTTTAGTGGCAATTCAGAAGAGGGAACTGACTATAACGCAGTTGAACTCGGGTATGTCTCAGTGACGCCAATCAGAAGTGACATGACCGATCATCAGGCGTTGACAGCGATTGAGACCTGGAACTACCTAAAAGACGCCGAACTGATCAAAAGCTAACTGTAGGGGCGGCACTCCGTGGTCGCCCTTCTTTGGACTTTCTCAAATTGGGGCGGCCACGGAGTGCCGCCCCTACAACTTTCACAATCCGGTGCAGTCTGCAAATAAACATCGCTCCGATCTGCTGCACGAGTACTCCATCCCGCGCGAACGTATGATCGCGCGTCTCAGGGAACATTACGGCATTAGGGATTCGAAGGTCTTGCAAGCGATGCGAACAATTCCTCGACATCGCTTTGTGCCTGACGCTTTGCAGAGCCGGGCGTATGGCGATCACGCTCTGCCGATCAGCGCCAACCAGACCATTTCGCAGCCATTCATCGTGGCTCGAATGACGGAATTGCTCGAGCTGGACACCACCAGTCGTGTTCTGGAGATTGGCGCCGGGTCAGGTTATCAAACCGCGGTGTTGGCGAAGATTGCCGCACAGGTATACGCGATCGAACGGATTGCGGATCTCGCGCGTGAAGCACAAGCGCGAATACGACTTTTGGAGATCTACAACGCGACAGTGAAATGTTTCGACGGTACGCTTGGCTGGGCGGCCCACGCCCCATATGATGCGATTCTGGTTGCAGCGGGTGGACCAACAGTTCCTGATCCACTGATTGCGCAACTCAAGATCGGAGGTCGGCTAGTTGTTCCGGTCGGCGAATCAAGGGAGTCACAACGTCTGATACGGGTTATCAGAACGGAGACCGGTACGCCCCAGGAAGATCACGGAGCGTGCGCGTTCGTTCCGCTAATCGGTCAACACGGATGGTCCAACAAGTAACGAATTAATGATCGCAAAAATAATTTCTATTCTTTCAGGCTTCATCATTGCCACCATCTCCGCGCTCGGCTACTGGGGGATTGTATTGTTGATGGCCATCGAGTCTGCGTGTATTCCATTGCCGTCAGAGATCATCATGCCGTTTTCAGGTTATCTCGTGTCGCGGGGCGAGATGAATCTTTGGTTGGTTGGGATTGCCGGTGCGTTTGGTTGCGTCGTCGGCTCTATCGTTGCCTATTACGTTGGTATGTATGGTGGACGGCCATTCATCGAGAAGTACGGGCGGTACGTTCTTTTGTCCAAACATGATCTGGATCTTGCCGATCGTTGGTTCGCGAAGTACGGTGAAGCGATCGTGTTCATTAGCCGGCTGCTGCCCGCGGTAAGAACATTCATTGCTTTTCCCGCAGGCGTCGCGAAAATGAACATGACCCGGTTCATCATCTACACGTTCGCCGGTTCATTGCCCTGGTGTTTGGGACTCGCTTACGTCGGACAGAAGCTTGGCGAGCAGTGGGATAAAGACGAAAGATTAAAGAATTGGTTCCATCGGTTTGATTTTGTGATTGGGATTGTCGGAGTGCTCCTCGTGGCGTGGTGGATCTGGCGACACATCAAACACTCACGGTCCCCGAAGACAGAGTTGGCGGCAGATCTCACAGATACCCACTGATTAGATAGCCCTTCCATCCATTCAACTTCAAACAATTCAATTGAGACGTAGGCGTGTCAAAATCGTGAGGGAGTGCGATATAGCATTTATTTAAGGAGAAATAAGATGAATATCGCAACGTCAAAACTCAAACCAATGACAGTCCCGGAACTTGCGCTCATCGCCGCAACACGAGGAGCTATCGGATTTGGGGCAGGCTTGTTACTAGCAGATAAGTTTAAGCAGGATAAGCGCAAGGCTCTTGGGTGGTCCTTGTTCCTGTCGGGACTTGCCAGCACGATTCCTATCGCGCTCCACATCTTCGGAAAGAAGGAGCCCGCTATCAATCAGCCCCCCAACATCGCTGTTCATTAGAAGACGGTGAGGCGGGATTGAGGCGATGCGACCGTTGGTGCGACGAGCGATCTACCGCAATTGCGACAGAAGGATTCACCAGGTGAGGAGAGCTCCGATACGCTTCAGCTTGTCGTCGACGCTACCTACATTCAACTCGGTAAGAATTAGAGACTCTAAGGTATTGGGAAGATTACAGGTGGAACGATTGCAGGAAAGAATTGCTCCGATGCTTTCGATGACTTTGGAGTTGAAAGTACGGAACGTTGACGACAAGCTGAAGCGTATCGGACATTCGTTGATT
>DATJKB010000029.1:0-3869 GCA_035491875.1 Pyrinomonadaceae bacterium
CCGCAGCGAAGTCGACACCGCGCGAGCAATCACTGAAGCCTGATTGAAGCCGCGCATTTGCAGTCGCTTCGGATGTAATGGCACCGGCACTATCGATGTGCTGTCGTTAAGCGGTTCGCGGGACGCCGTGTTCACTAACAAGCGAGCGATCGTTTTAGGCACATGTGGTTTTCGCTTAAGATTGAGAACTGTTTCGCGAAGGGCCTTCTCATACAAACCACACGCACGCGCAGCCGTGAAAGCATGATCATCGCAGCGGTGGCAACGTACGTCAGCTCGTCTGGACTTGTCGACGCTACCTGCCAACGGCGTCCCACATTTCCAACAAATCGTCTCGTCGCCAGTAAAAAGTAGTGTCGACTGCCAACACTCTTCACAAGCCACTCCGAACGCACGTCGCTCAACACAATGCTGACAAATCACACACGTTTGTGGATACAGAAGCGTGAGGAACGCATCACAGAGAAGTTTGACGTTAGAGGTGAGGTCCATAACGCATCCACGGACAAACAAGAAGGCCTTCCCAAACTGAGTTTGAGAAGGCCTTGATTGTGACACGGAACCGCGGCGGCGACTAGTCTTCGTCTTCTTCCAGTAGGCCGCGTTCCTGTAGATCCTGGCAACGGACGCAGTGACGAGCCCACGGCACGGCTTCGAGCCGCTTCTCTGGCAAAGCTTCACCGCAGTGAACGCATTTACCATAACCAGACGTCTCAATGCGTTCGAGAGCTTCGTCGATGAGATTTAACAATTGCCGATCGTTGTCAGACATCGAGACCAGAAGTTCTTTGGTGTAGGCATTCGCAGCCATGTCCGCAGGATCCTGGGTCGCTTCAGCATCGCGCTCGCGACTGTATAGCTCCGCGGCCTGCACTTGGCCAACCAACCCTTCGCGGCGGTCCAACAATTTATCTCGGAATGTTTTCGTTCGTCTCTTATCCATTATTAGCTTTAGTCCTCCACCCTACTTGAATGAATTGAAGTTACTTCTGGTACGGCAGATTATGAACAATCGTGTAAGCACGATATAACTGCTCGAATAACAGCACGCGGGCCATTTCGTGCGTCAACGTTAACCTTGATAGCGACCAACGTTTGTCTGCACGCGAGCTCAGATCTTCAGATAGCCCTCTCGGTCCGCCGATGATAAATGCGACCTCCTTGACCCCACTGTTCTCCCACTTCCGTACCTCATTAGCCAGCTCGGGGGATGTCCATTCAACGCCTGCCGGGTCTAACACTACCTTTACGGCGCCAGGACGAAGCGCGTCTGAGATGCGGGCGCTTTCTCTATCGATGCCCGCCTGGTCGCTGCGACTTTTTTCCCGCAATTCGACGATTTCGCACCGCACGAAATGGGACAACCGATCCGAGTAATCGTCGATGAGTGCTTTTAACCTGGCATCCTTCGTTTTTCCAGGCCAGATTATTCGCAGACGCATTGCTTTCGACTCTCGACGGGCGTTTAGCTGCTCTCACTGCTTTCGCCCAGGCCGTAACGCGCAATCTTCTCGTAAAGGTTCTTCCGGCTTATGCCGAGCAGCCTCGCGCATTCGGTCTTGTTACCCCTCGTTGCCTCCAGCATGTCAGCGATGTATGCCGCTTCCAGCTGAGCAAGCGTCAATGGTGCTTCGCGATCCTTTTTCGCCTTAACAGCATCATTCACCGATGCCGGAAGATCGCTCGCCTCCAGTCGTGCACCCCGAGCAACAATGACCGCGCGCTCAATAATGTTTGCGAGCTCTCGCGCATTGCCCGGAAACTCATACACCTGCAACAGTTCCAGTGCCGCGGGCGAAACCTTTTGCAGTTGCCGGCCATGCTTAGACGCATACAACTTCACGAAATGTTCGACCAGTTTTGAAAGATCTTCACCGCGTTCTCTCAGCGGTGGTACCTCAATCTGAAGCACATTCAAACGATAGTACAGGTCTTCTCGAAATCCGCCGCGTTTGACTGAGTCACTCAGATCAACGTTAGTTAGCGCAATCAAACGCGCATCGAGCTTGACTGTAGTGCGCCCGCCAAGGCGTTCAAACTCGTGCGAATCGATCACTCGTAACAACTTCGCCTGAGCGTCGATCGAGAGATGCGCAATCTCATCAAGTACGGCGGTCCCTTTTTGGGCCAACTCGAAGCGTCCTGGTTTTGCCTCTCCGGCTCCAGTGAAAGCACCTCGCTCGTAACCAAAAAGTTCCGCTTCGAGTAAATCGCCGGGCAACGTCGCGCAGTCGATCTTCACAAATGGTTCATTTGCTCGACCAGATTTCGCGTGGATAAAAGCTGCCAATGCATCTTTCCCACTACCGGATTCACCGGTTATCAAAACATTCGTGTCGGTCGCCGCAACTCGTTCCGCGAGACCAATCGCCTCGCGCATTCTTTTCGAGTGCGCAAATATCTCGATCACGATTCTCTTCTCAAAGAACCAGGGCCTTCGCCGGTCATCTCAGCCGGCAAAGCCACGCGCGTCGACTCGCGCCACAATCGTTCCAAGTCGTAAAAGCTCCGCGACTTCTGTTCGAAGACATGGACAATGAAATCGCCGTAGTCCAGCAGGATCCATTCCGCAGTCTTATAGCCCTCCACGCGCGCGGCGGTAGTGCCGGCCTTCTTCAAAGTCTCATAAACTTCGTCGGAAATCGCCTGCACCTGTCGTTCGTTGGTTCCACTCGTTATCACGAAATAATCTGTGAAGCTGGCAATCTCGCGAAGATCCAAAACGACGATATCGATCGCCTTCTTCTCCGCCGCTGCCTGAACGGCAGCGACGATTCGTTCATCGAGTTTGTCATGGCTGACAACCTGTTGATGAGACGAACGCGCAGTAGCCTGCGGATTCAGAGACTTTTCTTTAACTGTGGGGGTTTGCTTCATTCGACTTTCTGTAGATTCCATACTTCCCTATGTATTCAGCTACGGGCTCGGGCACCAGCTTCGTCAGTTCCTCATATCCGCCTTCGCTTGCCACGCGCCTCACTTCAGTTGCGGAAACATCTTTCATCACCGCGTCAGTAATAAAGATTTTTCCTGATCCACCCTCCAGGATTTGCTTGCTCACTAAGCGCTCCTGCTGTTGAGCGGAGCGAACATCAATTAATCGATCACGCAATTCTTCGTTCGGGATACCAATTTCGTAACCAGGGCGAGTAACCACGATGTGATTGGCCATGCCTAAAAGGCGCTGCCAATCGCGCCAGGTTGAAATCTCCGCCCATGAGTCGGCTCCCATGATGAAAAACAGATCACTCTCGGGCAGCGTTTTCCTAAAGTGGTCCAACGTATCCACCGTATATCCGGTTTCCGACGATTCGAGTTCAAACGTTGATACCAACAAACTCTTGTCGTGCTGCGTTGCCAGAGACAGCATCGCGTATCGATGTATCGCCGGTGTTACGTCGCGACCAACCTTGTGCGGCGCAACCTGCGCCGGCACAAACAAAACTTGATCGATTTCAAATAACTCGCAAACTCTGCGCGCTATAGCCAGGTGCCCTAAATGAACCGGATCAAACGTGCCACCGTAAAAAGCAATCCTGTTCCGTGCACACATTTTCTACAACGAGAGTTCAACAGCGTCGTTCTTGCTTTCCGATATCTTCAACTCATCCAGGCGAGCAGCCAGCGCATTTATTAACTCACTGATGCCTCGGTTCGTCGCTGAGGAAATTGCAAAGAACTGTTTGCCGTCAGCTTCAGCTTGCGCGCGCAATGACTCAAGCCGGTTTGGATCATCAAGCGCATCGATCTTTGTGGCCACTACGATCTGCGGTCGCGCCGCCAGGTCCGGATTGTAAGAAGCCAGTTCACTATTCACCGTTTCGTAATCGCTTACCGTCTCTCTTCCCGATAGCGATGAAACATCTACC
>DATJKB010000030.1:0-8168 GCA_035491875.1 Pyrinomonadaceae bacterium
GTCCCACGTGAACCAAACAGCCAGGAGAGTTCAGGCCGGGCAGGCCCGGTTAGAACGTATGAAGACTTGCTGAAGACGTCGCACGATGAAGATCTGTTTGAATATTACGCGACATCGCAGCTCGCTTTGATCGATGCGATGAGCGGAAAAACAACTCTTGTCGGAAAACCAGCAATCTTCCAATCAGCCGATCCCTCGCCCGATGGTCAGTATGTGCTGGTTGGACTTGTTCATCGTCCGTTCTCTTATTTGTTCCCTGCAAGTTCGTTCCCGCGCAACGTGGAAGTGTGGGACCACAAAGGGAAGGTAGTACACAAACTCGCCACCTTGCCTCTCGCTGATCAAATTCCCATTGACGGCGTGAGCACCGGACCGCGTGGCTACGGCTGGCGCCCGACTGAACCGTCGACGCTTGTTTGGGTGCAGGCACTTGACGATGGTAATCCGAAGAAGAAAGTCGACTTTCGCGATCGAGTAGTAATGCTAAAAGCGCCGTTCACGGGCCAACCCGTAGAACTAACTAAAACACAGCACAGGTTCGCTGGGCTGTCCTGGGGCGAACGCGATGGCCTTGTTTTCGTTCAGGACTACGAACGCGACAAACGTTGGGTTAGGGCGTTCATGCTCAATGCAGACAAACCGAACGAAGCTCCGAAGCTTGTATGGAGTCGGAATCAACAGGATCGATACAAAGATCCAGGGACTCCCGTCTTTCGTCTCACTCCAACGGGTCGACGAGTGATGTGGCAGAACGGCGACTTCATCTATCTAACCGGCGCCGGCGCATCAGCTGAAGGCGATCGACCATTCCTCGATCGGTTCAATTTGAAAACGCTCAAAGCTGAACGCATCTTTCGCAGTGACGCGACAGCTTATGAAAGCCCTGTTGCGTTGTTGACTGATGATGCATCGCAGTTCATCACACGACGCGAAACACCAACTGACGCTCCAAACTATTTCATTCGATCAAGCGGCGCATCAGCCGACATGAAACCACTAACCCAGTTCCCGGATGCGACGCCACAGTTGCGTGGTATCAAGAAACAGTTGGTTACATACAAACGTGCGGATGGCGTGCAATGCTCCTTCACGCTTTATCTGCCTCCTAATTACAAAGAGGGAACGCGGCTGCCGACAGTTGTCTGGGCGTATCCGCTCGAATTCAACGACGCTGGCACGGCTGGTCAGGTCACCGGCTCGACGCAGCGGACCACCCAGATAGTTGGTCCATCCCATTTGTTCTTTTTACTTGAAGGCTACGCGATTCTCGATAACGCGACGATGCCTGTTGTCGGCGATCCGGAGACGGTCAACAACACCTACGTGGAGCAGATCGTGATGAGCGCGAAAGCTGCCATCGACAAAGCGACTGAGATGGGGGTCACTGATCCGGAAAGAGTTGGTGTCGGCGGTCACAGTTATGGTGCGTTCATGACCGCAAATCTATTGGCGCACTCGGATCTTTTCCGGGCGGGCATCGCTCGCAGCGGCGCCTACAATCGCACACTCACGCCGTTCGGTTTCCAGAGTGAGCGACGCACGCTTTGGGAAGCGCCGGACATGTACATTCGCGTTTCCCCATTTATGGTTGCGCAGAAAATCAATGAACCGATCCTGATGATTCACGGCGAAGCTGACGACAACACCGGGACATTTCCGATTCAGTCAGAGCGCATGTACCAGGCCCTGAAGGGACACGGAGCGACCGTGAGGCTCGTCATGTTGCCGTTCGAGGCGCATGGCTATTCGGGTCGTGAAAGCATTGATCACGTGCTTTATGAAATGTTGAGTTGGTTTGATAAGTACGTGAAGAATGCGCCTCCGAGGGCGACGTCGAGGGCAACGCAGAACTAAAGAAGCGGAGACGGGGAGACGCGGGGACACGGAGACTCACCGTGTCTCCCCGTCACCCTGTCTCCCATTCTCTTAGTCGTAGAACCACTCGTGCCGGTAGCGTTTCCTGAATTGTTCGTCTCGCCAGTAGTTCCTCAGTAGTTCCACAGTTGGAGTGGTTGTCCCACTCACCTCTTTGTCGAGTATCACCGTCACCACGTCATATCGATACGGTTCGTGTTCAATTTGCAGCATTCGTCTATACGCTTTTGCAGCGCGAGCGATTTGACGTTGCTTGTGACGATCGACATTCACCTGTGGCGGAGCAAACCAGTCAGATGCTCGCGTCTTGACCTCGATAAAGCAGAGCGTCGGTCCGTCGTAAGCGATTAAGTCGATTTCTGAGTTGACGACTGCACCACGCAGATTTCTACCGACAGCGATCGTAAAGTTTGCAGCGACTAATCGGTAGCCCATCTGGTCCAGGTGCGCAGCCGCATATGCTTCTCCCAGTTTCCCAAGCCGCAGATGTTCTGTAGTGGACTGTGAGCTTTCAGATTGTGAGGATTTCATTGTGACGTGAGTCTAATCCAGATCTCTCTGGAATTGAATTTCCGAGCACTCTGATAAGAGTGCCATGTTTATAGTCTCCCGAATCCAGAAGGGCGACATCGCAGTTAAGAGGAGCGGAAAAACTTCGGAGCAAATGATGTGAGTTTATTCCGCTCCTCTTAACTGCGCCGGAGGCTTTGCTAAACCAGATGCTATAAACATCAGACTCCTACGGAGTCAGGTACACAGCTTATTTTTGATTAGACGGTAACTGAACAAGCAGCGCAATCGATTCTTCGCTGCCAAGCACGCGCGAGGTATGACCCTTTCCAGTTGTATCTTCCACCAACAGGACATCACCTTTCGCGAACGTCCGCGTCTCACCATCACTCGCGGTCACTTCCCAGGCTCCGGTGAGCACGGCAAAGAGATGACGGCCCGACGATGGATGCCAATCAGATTCCCAACCAGCTAGTGCTCCAAAAAACGAACTTGCTTGTGCTGCGATCTCCTCGGAAACAAACAACGGTGGCATCCCGTAAGCGAAATCAACACGAGCGAGGGTGGATTGAATCTCCTCAAAATGCGTTTCGCCCTGATTGTCTGTAAATAGTCTGATGTAGGATGCTTTCATGAGGTGCTCATCAGAGACGAAAGAGATTTCGGATTTCGGAATTCGAATTTCGGATTTTGTGTTCGGCGAGAAACGAGTTTGCGGTTCGTCTATCTGGCCTGCCATTTACGAACACAGCATCAAGTTGCCAAACACGAAATCCGAATTCCGAAATCCGAAATCGGAATTCCCTGGTATAGACTAACCTTCCAGATTTTCCCGAAGACGATCGAGAGCTTTGGTCCAATAGCTTTTCATTTTTGTCGCTGCCGAGGCGTTCGCAAGTTTGGAATGTTGCACGACTACCTGACTCTTGTCGGTGGCCTTTGCATAGAAGTTGATCTCAAGACTCGTTTTTTGATCACTCCACGTGACTCGCATTGATTTGTTCGGCGTAGCTTTGCGCACTTGCAAATTGTTCTCAGGCAGCCACGTGCTACGTGCGTTGTCGGCAGCAAATGATTTGTACAGTTTCGCGAGAGGTACGTTGACGGTGCGGCTTATGCTGATCTGAAACCCGTCTGGCCGCTCGTGATTTTGTCGCCGTCCACTTTGTTGTTCATAGGTAGCTGTCACCATCTGCGACCACCACGGCGGCACGCTGTGCTTCTCGGAGAGATATTGGGCAATCTCCTGGTGCGTCATTTTCTGTGCGCCGTCTTTGTCGAGCACAGCAAACCACTGCTTCCAGATCTTTCCGGTTTTTGCTTTCACGGCTTCGTCGCTCATGCGTGGTGCTTTTTGGTTTGTAGGCATAATGTTTAGCTAAGAGCAAAGAGCCAAGAGCCAAGAGGCAGTTTTACCTCTTTGCTCTTTGCCCTCTGCCCATTAAGCATCCCTCTCGTAAGCGAATTTCAACCAGTGCTTCACTTCATCGTCAATGTCTTCAAGTGACGTGATCGCAATGCGGTGCGTAATGCGATCTTTCTTGGCAAACCCGCCCGTATCGATCAATCGTCCTTGGAGTTTCATGTCGCCAAGGGCAAAGCCCATGTCGATGCGTGTTTGCGTGGTTGGTTTTATCTGAGCGAAGACGTGATTCCGATACAACGGTACGATCGTTTGGCAGGGACACGCCTTCGCATCCTTTCCCGTCTTCAGGCCAAGCTTCAGTAGTGCATTATAGATTGGTCGCAGCCCGGCTCTTCCGCCTGAAAACATCTTCTCAACGTAATCCTCAGCTGCTTTCAGGTATTCATCCGGGTCTCCGCTTTCTCCGCCCTTTCCAACAGATCGTTCCGCCAGCCACCAGGCCGTGTTCGTTCCGAGACCATACTCGGCTTTCAACCACTCGCGGCGCTCCTTCTCATCTTTTGGTCCGGACTTCTTGATATGCTTGAGCCACTCTTCAAGCGTCCTGCCTGTCTTCTGTTTGAGTTCAGTAATCCACTTCTGGGTCATCACCACGCCGGGGTGCACGCCGTAGATCGATTTCTTTTTTTGTTTAGTTGCTGTAGGCATGTGCTAAATCTCCATCAATATAAGGAGAGGGTATTGCGATCAGCGGACTTTCGCTTCTCCAAAATTGCTAAGGTTCGTCAGATTCAGTCCAGCGTCAGGAAGTCGGTATCACCTCGCGGTAACATTCAGTACCGTTCGCGGTAGCGGATGGCCAAGACTCAAGCTGCGCGGATCCTGTACTTTCGGTTCTCGGCTTGAGTCTTGGCCATCCGCTACCGCGAACGGTACTGAATACTACGGATCGAGGCTTCGCACCCACCCGCTACCGCGAGGTGGTACTGACTTCACGACACTGGATCGATGCTGACTTACAAACTAAAATCAGCAGTTGGCAAAAACTTCGGTGGTCGCCGCACTTTCGTCGCCTGCTCAAATGCGTAAGCTATCGAAATCAACTTTGGCTCGCTGTACGCCCCTGCGAAGAACGATATCCCCACCGGTAGGCCAAACACGTATCCCGCCGGCACTGTGATGTGTGGATAGCCAGCCACTGCTGACGCCGTTGAATAACCACCCGTAAAGTGATCGCCGTTGACTAGATCAGTTGGCCAGGCAGGACCACCGGTCGGCGCAATCAAGGCATCAAGACGGTGTTGCTTTAACACGAAGTCGATGCCCTGTGTCCGCGACATGAGATGATTTCTTCGGAGCGCCTTGATGTAGGCCGGAGTTGTGAGCGGACCTTTCTCCTGGGCCTTAATAAAGAGGTCTTGTCCGAAGTAGGGCATTTCACGCTCACGATTCTTTTCGTTGAAGTCGATGACATCTTTTAGCGACTTCACCGGCGCCTGTGGGCCAAGCGTTGCTAGGTACGCATTCAGATCGGCCTTCAACTCGTAAAGCAAAACCTCGAGCTCCGAATTGTCGAACTTGCCGGCAGTTGGAATGCTAACTGGATCGATAACGACCGCGCCCTTTCTTTTCATCTCTGCAATCAGATCGTTCATTAAGCGATCGACGCGATCGTTGAAACCAAAGTTCTTACGCACGATTCCCAGCCGAGCGCCAGATAAGGCATTCGGATTAAGAAATCTTGTGTAATCCGCGAAGCTCTTTCCGCGACTCTCCCTGGTGATAGGATCGCGTTGATCCTCGCCAGACAACGCCCCAAGAAGTGTCGCCGCGTCAGCAACGGTTCGCGCCATTGGCCCAGCCGTGTCTTGACTATGCGCAATCGGAATTATTCCCGCACGACTGATCAAGCCGAGCGTTGGCTTAATGCCAACGAGTGAGTTGGCGGTAGACGGACATACCACGGAACCATCAGTTTCTGTTCCGATTGCTGCTGCACAGAGATTTGCCGCCGGCGCTACCCCGGAGCCGGAGCTCGAACCACACGGATTTCGATCGATTACATATGGGTTTCTCGTTTGGCCGCCGCGTGCACTCCAGCCGCTCGACGACTTGCTTGAGCGGATGTTTGCCCATTCACTCAAATTCGTCTTACCCAGAATCACCGCACCCGCGTCCCTTAGTTTCTTAGTGACAGACGCATCTTGGAGCGGTCGAGCGCCCATCAAAGCGAGCGAACCCGCGGTTGTTCGCATGCGGTCGGCCGAATCAATGTTGTCCTTTATTAATATAGGGATGCCGTGAAGCGGCCCTCGCACTCCTTTATCTTTGCGTTCACGATCGAGAGCAGCGGCGATCGACTCGGCGTCAGGATTAAGTTCTATGACCGAGTTGAGCGCTGGACCCCGCTTGTCGAGATCGTTGATGCGGTCGACGTATTTCTCGACCAACGAACGTGAAGAGTATTTCCCTGATTGCAATCCTTGCTGCAGTTCCGATAACGACATTTCTTCTAACTCGAAGGCTGGCACTGCAACTGAAGACTCTCTTGTTTCTGAAAACGAAGAAACAGGTTCGACCAACGCGAGCGCGCACCCAGCCGCGCTCGCTTTAATAAACCCTCTGCGTTTCACGGCGACTCCTTATTGGTTTGGTGGCTGCGTAATCTTGAAGGACTCAAAGAACCGTGTGATGTTCGCGGAA
This sequence comes from Pyrinomonadaceae bacterium, assembly GCA_035491875.1. Classification (GTDB taxonomy): domain Bacteria; phylum Acidobacteriota; class Blastocatellia; order Pyrinomonadales; family Pyrinomonadaceae; genus PSRF01. The sequence goes on from DATJKB010000030.1 coordinate 6,455, forward strand.
TCGTCAATGCCCTTAGTTGTCCCTGTGGTGACCTGGTACGGACGGCGGCCAACTATTAAGACACGCGACCTGTAGATAGTGTTGCTGGTCTCGGCTGTGAATTCGAGTGACTGGTAACCGTCGAAAGTGGTTTCCTTGCTGCTAACGAGTGTACCTTTGATTTGCTTGATGAAGTTATCGCGGTTCGCGTTGAGTTCGTTTTGCGCTACAACCTTGAACTTCTTGTCGTAATCGACCCAGCCCACTACGAAAACCGTATCCTTTAATTGAGCGTTGAAAAGATGAATAGTGTACGGTCCTGCATTACTTTGCTGGATCTCAAGTTTTTGGGAGGGCATTTGCGGTACAAGAACCGTGAACTGCCCGACCCTTGACTCAAACCGGATCCACGAATCGCTGGGTTGCTTGGTTTCCTGTGCGTGAGCGATGAGGCTCGCAAAAACCATCAACAAACCTACCTGCCAAAGTCTTCTCATAACAACCTCCGGGGGACGAGCCGAAATTGCATCAACGGCTTATACTCGTGAACCTTTTGCCAGTCAATAAATTCTTACCCTTTTGGAGCGCGGTGACTTGTCACCGCCTTGTTCTCGCGACCGAGATAGAAAGCGCCGACAGGCCGGCGCACTCCAAAGAGTGTGATTTGACTTCCATCGTCTGTGCCTTTAGGTTCCCTTTGAAACGATGAAACGAAGAATCTTGTGAACCGTCTTGCAAACTCTCTCTTCCACAAACCCATCTCTTGTTGCCATCGTTGGACGGCCCAATGTCGGCAAGTCGACGCTGTTCAATCGTCTTATCGGTGAACGGCGCGCCATCGTGGGTGATGAACCAGGTATCACGCGCGACCGGATCTACGGCGAAGTCGAATGGTCCGGACGGCAGTTTTCGTTGATCGACACTGGCGGCATCGTTCCGGATGATGAAGCAGTGATCCCGGCGAACATTCTGAAACAGGCGAGCGTGGCGATTGACGACGCGAGCCTGTTGTTATGGGTGGTTGACGCTCGAAAGGGAATCACGCAGCTCGACGAAGAACTGGCGTCGTTGCTCCGTGGCACCGGCAAACCTGTGTTTGTTGCAGCAAACAAGATCGACTCTTCTAAGTTGGAAAATGAAGCGACCGAGTTCTATCAATTTGGCTTTGATGAGGTATTCCCCGTATCCGCTGAGCAGGGGATTGGCGTTGGTGAGTTATTGGATGCAGTCTTGGCCGTCCTGGAACACGAGCAACCTGCGAAGGAAGAAGAAGCAGAAGACGATGCGCCGCGTGAATTGCGACTGGCGATTGTGGGTCGACCGAATGTCGGTAAGTCGTCTCTGCTGAATCGCATCCTCGGTGAGGATCGCGTGATCGTTTCACCGGTCGCAGGAACAACTCGCGATTCAATCGACACTTTACTTGAAACACCCGAGCGACGATTTCGAATCATCGACACGGCCGGAATACGCCGCAAAGGAAAAACCGACTTGATGGCTGAAAAGTTATCGGTGGTGATGGCGCGAAAGAGTCTTGAGCGAGCGGATGTAGCTGTGGTGGTGATCGATGCTCAGGAGGGCGTAACAGCTCTCGATGCGAACATCGCAGGCTACGCACTCGAAGGAGGCTGTTCAATAATTCTTGCAGTCAACAAGTGGGACACCATCGCCGATAAACAGACGAGCACGCCTTTCGAATTTGAGCGCAGTCTGCGCGACAAAATGAAGTTTCTCG
>DATJKB010000031.1:0-3238 GCA_035491875.1 Pyrinomonadaceae bacterium
ATTTATGAGCGATACGGTGGGAACAACTCACTTCTGCTTGCTCCGTTTGAGTGGTGATAATGCGATGGTCGCGTCTGCTTTTCGGTTTGTTATCGTTTGCTATCTATCAATTCCTTGATTAGCCAGTTATCACGATCGACCATGATCTCTTTCAGCTCCATCTGATGCGACACCTCGTACATCTTGCGTTGCTTCGGTTGTGCAGCTGCGGCGAATACAACAGCAGCGTCTGCCTGAGAGATATTAAAGTCAGCTTTGCCAAATTGAAAAAACTTGCTGGCGTTCGTTGACTGCCGTAGGTAGTCGGTAAGTTCCAGGCTGGCGTTCTGTTTCAGATAGGCTGCCTTCGATTTCGGTTGAGGGCCAAGAAACGCCCAGTCGTTTAGACTTTGAGTTGCGGCGATGAAGACGTAAGTCTTGACGCGTTTTTCGACACCCGCCATCAACATTCCATACATCGCTCCGAAGTCGTGACCGACATAACCTACACGTGCTTTGTCGACCTGTGGTTGTGAAAGCAGCAGATCAAGAGCGCGTCGAAGTTCGATGACCTGTCGTATTGAATTCTCGTAGTCTTTCTCTGGAATGCGAGTGCCGAACCATCGAGGTTCTGACCACATCGCGTCCACTAAAACTGAGACCACTCCTTTCGGCGCAAGCTCCACAGCTTCGTCTAAGAACTGGGTACGGTTTGATTTTTCTTCACCTAGCCAATGCACCCAAAGAATACCTGCGAACGGACCGTTTCCGGCGGGGACGACAACATATGCTTTTACCTCGCGTCCACCTGGTCGGGGGACAAACGTAATATCGCGAATCGTTACATCGCCGCGATTTTCGGCGGAGACCTCCTTCACGCTAAGGGGTGAGTTTTGGGTATAAGCGAAGAGTGAAGCCGAAGCGTCTGACTTGGTTTGCGCGTGGCCAGTTAAGACAAATGCAAAGACAAGCGCAGGCAGAATTGTCTTGATGTCTATTTTGGTTAACCTCATAAGCGGAAATGTAATGCACTGAAAGCTACTTGTCCTCATCGTTTGCTCACAAAGTGTTGATAGATTTCTAATTCGAGATCAGCCTAGCCTGCGAATGCAGGCGTGAGCGTAAGCCCGCGAAGCGGGCGGGCAGCGTAAAGCCGGGGCGTCAGCCCTAGGTCCACGTCCGTTTCATAATCGGCGAGCCCGCGAAGCGGGCGACAGGGTTGCGAAACCGCTTGTCGTATTCGATTCCGCGCTTCAAGAACAAGTGAACTCGTCGGGAAACGAAATTCGACGATGATGCTCCTCTGACGCGCCAATACCCTTGAATGATTTCGACGTGTGATTGCCGCTCGTATCGTCAGGCTGTCGCCCGCTTCGCGGGCTCGTGGATCATGAAACGGACGTGGTCCCTAGGGCTAACGCCCTAGGCTTTACGCTGCGCGCCCGCTTCGCGGGCTAAGACCTAGCCGCCCGCAAAGCGGGCTAAGACCTCGGAAAATTTTCGGATAAGTGATCCAGAACTCTGTATTGCACGTCCGCGTACTAGTACCACCTCAGGAACAAATCAGATCTGCAGGAGAACAAACAATTGATTGAACAAGCCCGCCATTCCAGTCGATCATTCTGCCTTATTACATTGCTACTAACCGCTCTTCTGACGCCGGCGGCAGCTAAAACTGACATCACCAAACCAGCAACTCAGCCGTCATCGATCGACTTCAGTGAACTGGACAAACTCGTCCCCGCAGAACTCCAGGAGAAAAACACGCCGGGCACGGTCATTACGATCGTCAGTGGTGACCAGGTCATCTACCAAAAAGCATTTGGCGTAGCAAACGTTGAGACAAGAACAGCGATGGAAACAGAGATGCTGTTTCGCCTGGGCTCAACCACCAAGATGTTCACGGCGGCCGCGCTGCTCACGCTCGCCGGACAGAACAAGATCAAGCTGAATGAGCCGATTGGAAATCGTGTCAAAGGCTTGAATGCGAAAATCGCCAGCACCACGCCGCATCATCTGTTAAGCAACTCCGCAGGCGTGCGGGATTTTGCAGCGTCCGTGATCTCAAACGACGACGCTTCTCTGGGAAACATGGTTCGCTCGTGGAAAGACGACATCTTCTTTGCCGATCAAGGTGAAATCTATTCGTATTCAAGCGCGGGTTTTTGGCTCTCGGGATTTGTAGTCGAAGAACTTAAGGGCAAGCCGTACGCTGATGCGATGACCGAATTAGTATTCAAACCTGTAGGGATGGAGCGAACCACGCTGCGTCCATTCATGGCAATCACCTACCCTTTCGCGTCCGGTCATACAATCGAAGGTGGAAAGGCAACTATTCTTCGTCCCATGTTCAATAATGTCGCGATGTGGCCCGCAGGGTCGATCTTCTCGAACGCAAAAGATCTATCTCGTTGGGTAATCGCTCTACTCAATGAAGGAAAAGTGGAAGGCAAGCAAGTTTTCTCGGCGTCTGTAATAAATCAGATGGTCCAACATCATGTACGTGTTCCGGGTGAGACTGACTCTTATTACGGCTATGGCCTGACGGTCTTCAAATATAAGGATCTTGAATTTGTCGGCCACGGAGGATTCAGCCGAGGCTACGGATCGATGATCCAGATGGTCCCATCACGAAAGTTTGCAGTTATCGTCTTGACCAACAAGAGTGGCGAGACTATGAGGAAGAGTTTGAATAAGGCGACCGAGCTGGGACTGGGCCTAAAGCAAGATGCACCACAAGCACCGGCGCAAATCGCGCCACTTACAGAATCGGAGATGAATGAGTACGTCGGATCATATTCGCATGCACCGCAAGTGTGGGAAGTGTCGGTGAAAGCGGGCAAACTCTATGTCAAAGTCGACGGCAACGAAAGCGTGATGACGAAGAGTGGAGATCGAAAGTTCACTTTTGGTGCCCAAAACGAGAACGAGCTTGTGTTCGTACCGGGCAAGAACGGGAAGATTCAGTTTCTATACACGGAAATCTATGCGGCGAAGAAAGTGGAACGGTGATTAGAGAACTCAGATGAGTCGAACACCATTGTTGACCAGCATAATCGTCAGTGGGTTGTTGATGATTCCCCAACAGCCGACGATCAGGCGTCTCGACGGTAGCACGATTACCACTGCGGAAATCGATGCAACGATCGTGCGTCTTATGCGCGCTGCGGAAGTTACTGGGGTTGGTGTTGCCATTATCAATGATGGGAAGGTTACTCATCTCAAGTCTTACGGAGTTCGCGACAAGGAAAAGAATCTA
>DATJKB010000032.1:0-11334 GCA_035491875.1 Pyrinomonadaceae bacterium
CTTGTCGATAAAGGCATAAACCTCCTCCTCCGACCTGCCCGCGATCGACATCTCGTTGGCAAGTATCACCTTGGCGATCGAGAGCTTGTTGCTGTCGGCGTGGGCCCGCAGCTCTTTCATCAACCGGAACGGATACTTCGGTGGGTTCTTCTTCGGAGGCGTGTAGCCTTTCCACTCGATGAAGCCACCACCCACTGAGTAGTACTCCTGCTCGAGCAACACCTCGGTGCCGGCGAGGACCTTGACCGTCATCGTGTTCGGGTGCTTGAAGTCGCCTTTGGTGGCGTCGTAAATGACGTCCTTAAGACTGACATTGATCGACTTGTCGCCAAGCTTCACTGGGAACACCTGGTCAGGCTTGTCTCGCAAGCTGTCCAGAAATAAAGGGTCGACTGTTGCCGGTTCTTTCCCGACCAGCCCTGCGAGCGCCGCTCGTTCCGTACCGTGTCCCTTGCCAGTAGCGCTCAAGCTGCCGAACAGGTTGACCTGAAGCTTTGTCGCCTTGGCGAGTTTGTCCGCCGGTAGTTTGGTAGCTCGCTGGTAAAAATCGTAGGTAATACGCATCGGCCCGATCGTGTGCGAGCTCGACGGGCCTGGACCCACTTTATAGAACTCGTCGGCCGTCGTCAGCACAGGACCCGCGCCCTTCTTCACGACATTCAGGTCGGCTGCGAGCGGTGGCTTTGGTCCGGCAGCCTGCGGCTCCGGTGGCAGCGTTGCCAGTGCCTTCGCGATGGCCTGCTGAGTCGAGACAGAGCGACCCATCATCACCGCGGCTGCACCACCCACCGCGCTTCGCATCAGGAAATTTCTGCGATCCACGCCGGGCGGAATCTCCTTCGAGATCAACCCACTCATATCAGCAAGCGGATCTTCCCGAACGACCTCAAGGGGTTTCTCTCTAAGTTTGTCATCAAATTTCTCATTTTCCTTATTTGACATGGGTGCACCTGCTCACTTTCATTAAGATTCAATCAGCTGCGAACCGTGTCGATGACCCATTCAGTCCTGATTTGCTTTGTTCTTGCTCATTCAGGCCGACACCTTTCGCGAGACGCGGTTTTGCGGCTATGCGCAACTAGTGTCTATTGCTTTTGCAGCAACGCGATACTGGCAAAAATACGAGGGGTCTTTCCTGACAGGCGTCGTCGAACTTATTAGTTTTTTTGAAAGGTTTTGGCCTTTCCGGGAGGCTCCACTTTCGGAAGGGCATAAGAGCCGAATCCCCAACGCTTGTCGGCCGTCGTGTTGTGGCTTGATGGCGTTGGGGATTCGTTGTTCAGATCGTGCGCAGCGTTACTGCACTACAACCCAGACGATTTCCCTGCTTGCTTTAGGCGGTTGCCTTGGTGGCGGCTTTGAGCTCTATCAGCTTCCTGATAATCCGACGATTTCTCTCGACGAATGCGAGATAATCCCCGAGACAGCTCTCCAACAGCACGCCTACGCCAAAGTTTCCCGTTGCATCTGCCGCTGCTACCAGAGCCATATATTCTCCGATTCGCCAATGAGTCAAATGCAAGAGCTTCGACAGGACGAAGATTTTTCTTACAACGGGGGACTTAATTTCGGCAACTTCCCGGCGGAAGTCCTCAACAAAGACTTCTTCCGTGCGACCACTAAGCGTAACAGGCTTCTGATTAATCAGCTTGAACGCCTCATCGATCTTGTCGAGAGACTTCTGTGCTACAAACGCCCTGGCTTCGATCGCTTCTTTGATTTCCGGATCTTCAGCCAATTTGCTGGCCTCCGAATAGAAGTCAGCCGACCGCTCTGTCTTGCGTCGCACATCGCTTAGTAGTAGTACGAACATTTCCAATGGATTATTAACCGGCATTACTTTCTCCTTTCTATTTATCCGAACCCACACATCCGCAGATGTCACCGTCGAATCTTCGTGTCACGAAGATTTACGCCGGGACACTACGCGGATATTTGGGGAAGGATTGTGGGGATCCTATTGAACGGTAGCGAAGAAAGATACTGTAAGTTTTGACAGGTTATGCCTTTGAACTGAAGCGATATGATGAAGGATTACGACAACGATCGAGATTAAAGATCGCATCTGAAAGTTTCTGTGGACCACAGATAGCGTCTGCCAATCGACGATTCCGCAAAGTTGTCGGCGAAAATTGTCAAAGGAGCGATTCTAAAAGTCGTTCCTGGCGCGCCCCATGGTATCTGCACACCACACAAAGATTTGATCAATCAAGAGCTGCTCTCTTTTATTAAAGGAGAGCAGGCCTCGTCGGCTTGATTCAAGGTAATGAAAGTGATCCTTTTCGGAGCCACTGGAATGGTGGGCCAGGGTGTGCTGCGCGAATGCCTTGCCGATGACTCCATTGATCGTGTGCTGTCAATTGGACGTCGTTCGATCCAACAGACGCACGCGAAGCTGCACGAATGGGTTCGTGAAGACATGTTCGACTTCAATGTCGATCATGCGACGCTCAAAGAATACGACGCATGTTTCTTTTGCCTCGGCGTTTCGTCTGCCGGCATGAATGAGGCCAACTATCGTCGTCTAACATTCGACCTGACTATCGGTTGGGCGAAAACCCTGGCTAAATTTAATCCCGCGATGACCTTTATTTACGTCTCGGGCGCTGGGACAGGTGGTAAGGCTAATTGGGCACAAGTAAAAGGTCGCACTGAGAATGCGCTGCTTGAGTTGTTCGACAACGCTTACATGTTTCGCTTAGCTGTGTTGCGCCCAATGCACGGCGAGAGATCCAAAACGAATTGGACTCGCATAAGCTACTCGATCTTCAAACCTCTGCTCCCCCTGGTCAAGCTCCTGGCGCCTGCTGCGATTATTACAACCGAAGAGCTCGGACGGGCGATGATTCGCGTTGCTCACGACGGAGCGTCGAAGCATGTGCTTGAGAACCGTGATCTAATAGCGCTCGGCAGCAAAGATGAGGGATGAAAACCGAATCATTGGTCATATATCATTTGCCATTTTTCACTTGTCATTTCAGAAAACCAGCCGCAGATTTCGCCAATACACACAGATCAAAACCCTGATGGCAAAAGACGTCATTGGTCTCTATGTCTAGATCTGTGAGTATCTGTGCAATCTGCGGCAGCTTCCAAATGACAAATGAGAAATGGCAAATGATATATGACCAATGAATCGGTTTTCATCCTTCATCCCCCATCCTTCATCCTACTTCTCTTCACCGGGATGATATGACGCTTCAAGATTCGCGCGGATCTCTTCCAGCGTAAACCATGCTGGTTTGAATTCCCCTTGCGTATACAGCGCGGCCTGGTCCATAAAATGGCGACTCTTGGGATCACCGCTCGCTCCAAACGTGTGAACTGAGAGCGCACGCAGGCGCGGGCCGAATTCGACGACGCTAACATAAGTTCCGCCTGCAACTCCGTACCGCCGTTTTTGTCCGCGCTCGGGCGCCGCATAAAAAGTGAATACAGCACCGTCTCCGCCATTCACACCCATCACTGGAAGACTCGGTTTCGAGTCCTGAAAATCTTCGTCTTTGCTTTCGTCGAGACGTTGTAGACGGTTGAATTCTCCCCACGCAACTTTCCACGTTCCAAAGTCGCGCTCAAGATTATTGACGACGTCGGCAAGCGCCGCGAGGGAAGTTTGGTTCTCGTCTCTCGAGACCCGATCGTGCCAGAGACTGAAAATCGTCATCGCCACTGAATCGTTACTGCTTCGTTGATTCCAACGCGCGAGTTCATCGTGGATGGCACGGAGCCGTGAATCCTCGCTCCCTTTGATTGCGGCGAGGAGTTCAGGCAGCCGTTTGCCGGCATTAAATACGCGAGTGTCGAACGCCAATTGTTTCCATTCATCGAACGTAAAGTTTTTCTTACCAGAAAGAATCTCTCGCGATATCGCGCCGCGCGGGTTGTCGCCTTCCTGGACCATGTATTTTGGAAACTGTTTTGGATCAGGATTGCCTTCACTAGTAAGGAGAAATGGAGTTGTATTGCAGTTTTGCATCCAACCGGTTTTCGGATTTGTAAGCTGCGGCAACTCATCGATCGTGTGATAGCCCTGCCACTCCGTAGCCGGGTCACTGCCGTCTACCGGTTTGGACCAATCAAAACGTGGATCACGTTTCGGCACGGCCCCGTTGTACAGGTAAAACGTATTGCCCTGGCGGTCTGCGTACATCACGTTCCCAAAGAGCATATTCAGAGGCGTCATGGCTCGTTTGAGTGCGGCCAGCGAGTTGGCCTTTGTCATGTCGTACCACTCGCGCAGCCATCCGTCCGAGTCAAACTTTGCCATTCGAATCGCCAGTGGTTTGCCGTCGCCTTCTGCTACGATTGGACCGTGATGCGTCTTGCGCATGGTGAACTTGCGAGTCTCGACACCTGTCGCGGTCTTGATGCGAATTTCCTCGACGCGCTCGATGGCCATTCGATAACCATTCCCATATTTGTAGGCGAGTGGGCGAGCAGCATCATCGAACGTTTCAATGTAAACATCCTCCAGATCGGCCGCGTTGTCAGTGCTGACCCAGCCACCGTTCTCGTTGTGGCCAACGTATGGCAACGGAAATCCAAATCGTGTGTAACCGGTAAAGTTCCAGCCTTCATCGCTATGAACGTGTCCTTCGTAAACCTGCCCGGGACCAAAAAACGGCAAGTGCGGATTGATGAAAAGCATCGCGTGCCCAGACGCGCTTTTCGATGGACCAACAACCCAGCCATTTGAACCGGTATGTTTTTTTAGATCGTTGTCGGCTTCAGCAGTTTGTAATGGTATGCGTCGGAGGTTTCTATCTCGGGCGAATCCGTTCTGGTAGTAGTTGTAACGAATGAAAGCAAGTGTGTACCAGGGCTCGATTTTCGTCAGCAGTCGCGGTTTAACTTCCGTATGACTATCGAGGTAGTAATTGAACCCTGAAGCAAAGGCGTCGCAGAGCGCCTTCATATGCTGGTCCAATCGCGCATATTCTTCGCGCGCTAGTCTTGGAATCTCGAGAGCGTGATTCAGACGATCCTCATCGAGAGTTTTTCCACCATACAACTCCGAGGCTCGACCTAAAGAGAAGATGAAGTTTTCCTCGACACGCCAGAAGTTGTCCTCCGCCTGCGCATAGGCGAAACCAAAGGCAGTGCTTGCGTCTGTGCGGCCAAACACGTGTGGAACGCCATAGGTGTCGCGATAAATCGTGACCGTGCGAGCAAGCTGTGCCATTGAACTGCGCTTGTTCGAGTTGTTCTGCGCGTGTGCAGTTGCGTTGCAGTAACAGACAATCAGAAGTAAGGCTAAGTGCAGTTTTGATCGAAAACAGTTACGCATAGTGAAGGCTCTGTTTTTGGATTGTGCCAGGCTATAACCTACGGCGCTCAGTCAATCACATACAATTCCACTTAGCAATCATCGGAGGCAACAAAACTCGCTCTGCAGTGTCATGAGATCCGTGCCACCTCGCAGTAGCGGTGGGTGCTATTCAGTACCATTCGCGGTAACGGATGGCCTCGACTCAACATGCGCTAGTTTCTCTATCTTCGATGACCGGGCCGACACTGAAGAATGGTGCCTGACTGTAGGCCATCCGCTACCGCGAATGGTACTGACTAAGCTTCGCACACACCCGCTACCGCGAGGTGGTACTGACCTCATAACACTAGAGGCTGTTAGCGAAGTGTTGTTCCTCGGTTGCGAATACCGCAATACCGAACTGAGGCTAAGATGTATGCGTATAATCGTTTAGTTATCGTAATGATCGAGGTATGAGAATGGTTTGTCCTAAATGCGGATTGCAAACGTTGCCGGAGCAAAAATTCTGCAGGTCCTGCGGAGCAAACTTGCAGGGGATTACACAACCACTTCCTGAAGGCACGACGGTAACTGGCCCAAGGCCGGCAATCATCATTCGGGAGGAAATAAATGGAGCGAACAGACTGGTGCAGTGGGGATTCATCGTCATGTTTGTCGGCGCTGCAATCGGAGTCGTCGGCAAAATGTTGATGCACGATCAAGTGGTAACTGTTGTCGGTGTATTGCTTTCTTTGGCCGGGATGTTTCTTGCAGTCTATCCGTACCTCTCACCTTCGTCCCGTACAAGACATAACTCCGGCTTGGCGTCACAACCTGAACTGCAAAAACAATCACAGCCGACCAAGCAGCTGCCGGAAGAACGCACGATTGAATACGTGCCCAGTATCACGGAAAGGACGACTGATCTGTTGAAAACATCCGGAGCGACGCCCAACCAGAAGGAAGACGAAAACTCGCACGCATGATTGGATCGCTCCAAGGCAGAACTAAGTTTTACGATCACTCGACAACAACTAAATGATTGGCTTGAGCTGATGTCTAACTGTCGGCCCTCACTCGTTCAATCAATGTTTGCAACGCCACTACTGACTGAACACCGGAGAGGGCCGCACGCCGGTTCGCAACGAACGCTGGAACGGCGTGCACTCCCAGGATTTCGGCGTCACGCTCATCGGTCAACACCTGCGCCTCGAACTCATGACGCGCCAGCGCACGGCGCAGACCTCCTGCATCCAAGCGCAATTCCGTAGCCAGTTTGACAAGCAGATCTGGTTCTCCAATATTCTCCCCGCGCTCGAACAGAGCGCGGAAAAGAGCTTCGTTGTAGTCGTCGAAGCGATTCACCGTTGCCGCCCACTTCGCCGCCTCGTGCGCCAGACGCGAACGCGGTTGCACGGGCGGCAACTTCATTGTGACTCCCAACTGCTCTGCCAACGGGTACACGCCATCACGCCACACGCGCGTCAGATATTCTCCGCCAGGATCTAGCGTGGGCACTGGCTCTGGTCTCAACTCGAATGCTCTCCAAACGATTTCGACGTCGGGACGTGTTCGCTTTAATTCATGAAGGCTTGGCTCCGCCAGCCAACAGAACGGTCACAAATAATCGGAGAACACTTCAAGCGTTACCACTGGTGCTTCACTCGCGCAACTCATATTGCTCCTTTCGTGCGCAATGTTAGCACTCGGTTCTCAGAAACGATTGTTATAAGTATTGTGATTCTGTCTGTGCTGAGTTGGGACACTTATGACCCCGATTGCGACGGATCACGATATTTGAGAAACATCAGGATATCTTTGAGGAAACTCAGAGAGGGCAACCGAGTATAAGATTCGTTGCTGTTGCACCCGACTGCAAAAGGAGATCGGCATGACTGGCGTTAAAAAGCCATCTTATCTCACCACTCTCGCCGTACTAATTATTGTCCTAGCCGCGCACCAGAGTAACGGCCAAACGAAGCCTTCCCCTACGACCTTTCACCCTGGCCAAACCATGTACATCGTCGCCTTTCACAAATTTGAATATCCTTACCTTGTTGATCAACCGGAGACTGGCGATCCGCGAGACTATATCAACTTGGACCTTGACGCTGAGAGGAAGGTCAGAAAAAGAATTGAGCAGTGGACCTACTTTAAAGTCGCCGAAAAGCTAAGCCAGGCTGATTTCATTTTCCTTGTTCAGCTCGATGAAGGTTCGATTGAGGGGCTCGCGATCCCCTTCGAGGCCTATCGTCAGCATTTTAAGGAGAAGTTCGATCTGGATGAGTTGCGTGAAGCGGCATTTGGGAGATATCTAATAGGGCCCTTAAAGCTGGCCACGATTAGCCGGTTGGCTGACCGTTTAGTTAAGCAATTGCAGCAAAAGCTGGGACAGCCTCGTCGATGAACATTGATCCAGGAATCTTCATGGACAGTCTTATGCGCCTCGGCAAAACTCAACCCCGCATTCTCCCCACGCTTTAGCCTGGGGTCACTGTTCCTCTTCTCATTCTCCCCAGGCTTTAGCCTGGGGTCACGGCTCTTCTGAAGGCTGAAAACCGTTTCAACGGTTTACATTGAGACATCGACAATTTCGGTGCCGCGTCGGAAACCGTTAAGACGGTTGCCGAAAATTCAACGTCCCGCTGTAACCCCAGGCTAAAGCCCGGGGAGAATGAGAAGTTGAATTCTGCAAGGCCTCCTCAGCTTGTCGTCAATGTTCCCGAATTCTCAACAACAATCGAAATCGGTCAACTTTGAAAGCGATCAACAAATGTCCGATACGCTTTAGCTTGTCGTCAACGTTCCCTACACTCAACGCCGCTGAAAAGAAGCTTGAAAACACGCAACGAATTTCAGGCGCAGGTTTGACCCTGGGTGTTGAGCGTTGGGAGAGTAGACGACAAGCTGAAGCGTATCGGACATTCGTTGAGCGTATCGACCGTTGCTTTTTCCTTTTGTGTTGAGCGGAGGGAGAGTAGACGACAAGCTGAAGCGTATCGGACATTCGTTCCTTAATCCCGTCATCCTTTACTATGGGCTGCGGGCCCAATGATGCATGTTTCGGTAGGTCGACTCCGGTTTAAATCGAGTACCACTGGGTTGCGCTTTCTCTGGCGCGGTGCCCTGGCTTATCTACAGGCGCGGCGGGCCAACGGCATCATTCACGCAGCCGTCTACCGCGAAGACATTCGCACACTTTGGAGCTTGAGTGTCTGGTCCTCGAGCGAGGCAATGCGTGACTATCGAAACACTGGGAGCCACTTACGAGTTATGAAGATGGCGCGAAGAGTCGAGGCGCGAGTAGACTTCCGACATTGGGAATCAGATGTAGTTCCGAGTTGGGAGGATGCGAGGCTCCGCCTAACTGAACAAATAGACTCCAGTTCATAACCGTTCAATTCACGCTGACGATGGTTAAAAAAGAATCGCACTCGTAAAGGACTGCCAGGAAGTGTGATCAATTGAAAGGAGGCACCATGTCGGAGCGAGAGATCAAGAACGTGGCATCGGACGACACTGACATCAATGCGCTGGTTCAGGAGGTGCTGCGTGAGTCTTACCTACAACTCACAGAAGATCTGCGCCGTTATGCCGAGAAAGTGAAATACTACAACCAAATGAAGAAGGTGATTCGCGAGTACCTCTCCTCTCTACGAGACTTCAAAGCTAAAGCTATTTCTGCAGCGCACATGCGCAACGTAAACCTTTGCAGTGGCGACACGAACGACGTGGCGGCGCTCCAGGAGATTTTCACTGAATCTGCTCGGCCCTACGACGTTGGGCCCATCGAACATGAGCTGTGTATTCCTAATCGCGTTCCTCCTAAGGAAGTAAAGAGCCTTGCACAACTGGATAGCGAGATCGCGCGCTGGGAGACAAAACTCAACTCAATCGGTGATGACGCACAGCTCGCAAACATCGATCTGCAGAACATTCTGCAAAAGCAGCAACAGGCCCTTCAGATGATGAGCAACATCTCAAAGATGGCGCACGACACCGCCATGGAAATCATTCGGAAGATCCGTGGGTAAATGACACGTAAGATCTCAAACAAGTGATGATACGTAGCTGCGTTCTTTTTTTGCTGGTCCTCGTCGGCGTGTTGACGAACCCGGTGGTGGGAAGATCGCAGGTCAATCGACGCCTGGCGATGGACTATCTCAATCGCGGCACCCAGGAACTCGACGCTGGAAATCTTGATGCCGCGCTTGCCCACTTCGAGCGCGCCATCGAACTCGATCCCAACTATGGCGCGTCCTACTTTAGTCGCGGTCTGGTAAGAAAGCGGCAACGGGACTTTGACGGCGCAATCAACGACTTCACGCGCGCAATCAAGCTGAAGCCGATGGCCGAGGCGTACCTTAATCGAGGGGCGACACTAAAGGACAAGGGTGATTCAGACGGAGCTATCGCGGATTACAACAAAGCGATCGCTTTGAATCCGGATTACTCCGACGCGTTCTACAACCGCGGAATCGCTAAGGACGACAAGGGCGACCTTGATGGTGCGATCAGCGATTTCAGCCGGGCCATTGAACTCAATCCAGCAAACGCGCGCGCTTTTGTGGGTCGCGGGTTCGCGCGTATGAAGAAAGGCGATGCTGATGGCGCCCTGGCTGACTATTCAAAAGGCATCGAACTTAACCCGCGCGGCTTTCTTGGCTTCTACAATCGAGCGTTTACTCGGAAGTCGAAAGGCGATCTCGACGGCGCTATTGCCGACTTGAGCAAAGCACTGGAGATAAATTCCAGCGACGTAGATGCCCTGCACGAACGTGGAATTCTGCGCTCAGCGAGGGGCGACCTGGATGGAGCGTTGGCAGACTTTAATAAAGTGGTCGAACTAAACCCGCGGCACGCGCGGGCCTATGCAAATCGCGGAATGATCATGTTGCTGCGCCAACAGGATGCTGAAGCGCAAAGAGAGTTTGCTAAGGCGATAGAGTTTGACAGCAGTTTGAAAGCCGATTTGGAAAAGTCGATCGATCAGATCAGGAAAACCCGCCAGCAAAGCGCCGCGAAGCCGTGACGCTGCCTGACGGCACAAATTCATCCGCTAGGATTTTTTCCTTATAGTTTTTGGACTCTCACGAAAACGACACGACTTCTACGTCTTTGAAACTCAGTTTGATGGGTTTGGTCCGACCGAAAATTATGACCCTCACCTTGAGAAGTGCCTTCGCCTGGTTAATGCCTTCGATCTTTCCTGCGAATGCGGTAAATGGACCAGACATTATCCTCACAGTATCACCCAGTCGGAAGGTTTGATGTTTTTTCCGGGTTATGTCTCCCTTGGATTCCTCGTCCATGTTCCCTTCTCCGTCTTAATTCTTCTTGATCCACGTAACGATGTCATCAACCACATACTTCGGTATGTTGCGCGATCGAGCATAGTCTGCATCGCTCGACGGACCCGTTCCCGCGAGCGCGTGCAGCAGATGTTCGACACACTTGATGGAAGCTCTGGATAAGTCGCTGTCAAAGGAACCGAGTAACTCAAGCTCCCAGAGGTTGCTCAAGCGAATGTCCGATACGCTTCAGCTTGTCGTCAACGTGCCTTTCACTCAACACCACAAGAACAACTCAACATTCCAAGCGCTCAACGAATGTCCGACACGCTTCAGCTTGTCGTCGACGCTCCCAACATTCAACGCCACCGGAACAACTCAACATTCCAAGTGCTCAACGAATGTCCGATACGCTTCAGCTTGTCGTTGAGCTGCCGAATACTCACGCTACCAGAAACGCGTCAACCAAATTTCCGATACGCTTCAGCTTGTCGTCGCGGTGATCGGCTGAAGCTCCCAGAAACTGCTCAAGCGAATGTCCGATATGCTTCAGCTTGTCGTCGACGTGCCTTTCACTCAACACCACAAGAACAACTCAGCATTCCAAGTGCTCAACGAATGTCCGATACGCTTCAGCTTGTCGTTGAGCTGCCGAACACTCACGCTACCAGAAACGCGTCAACCAAATGTCCGACATGCTTCAGCTTGTCGTCGACGCTCCCAACATTCAACGCCACCGGAACAACTCAACATTCAAGCGCTCAAGCGAATGTCCGATACGCTTCAGCTTGTCGT
>DATJKB010000033.1:0-18263 GCA_035491875.1 Pyrinomonadaceae bacterium
GTCATGTCGTGAAGCTGCAAGTTCGGTGCCTGATATCTTTCGCTGTGAGGGATTAAGTTATTCAGGCGTGCGGTCGGAAGGGATTAACGAATCGTGGATATAGATAGGAGTGCGAGCTTTAGCTCCTGCAAAGCCGGGACAAGTAGGAACTTGTGAACTAATATTTCTGCCCGCGCCGAACCTGAGCATGTGAAACTGCTTTTATCGAAAACAGTAGAAACAAAACAATGAGTCTGTTATTCATTGGAGGCCTCCTGCGATTCTTAGCTGAACCATCGCCCGCTTTCAACGATTTGCAGAATAAGGTATTTCAAACGACGGGACGACAGCATGCTTATTGATGCAGAGTTTGCCGATCAGAACGCCTTTACGCCTATGGTAAGGCGAACAACAGCACTAAGTCTTTCAGATTTTTTTCCGTTTTTATTCCGCCGACGGCCGTGGCGGCAGATTCGAGACGTCTGCCACCACACAATTACGGTTTTTTTGTTAGAGGTTCGTACGCTGTTTCTCGCGATCTCGAATGTGTTGCCCGTACTGGAATTCGCTGGCAGAATCCTCCCCGCGATCCGTACGTTAGCCTGACACAGCGGCATCCCCAATGAAACCCGATCGTTGGTACAAAATTGAACAAGTTTTCCATGCTGCGTTACAACGCAAACCGGAAGACCGTGTCAACTTCCTCAATGAAAGCTGCTCGGGCGACACCGCATTGTACGACGATGTTAAAGCGCTCCTCACCTCTTACGAAAACGATGACAGCTTCTTTGACGACTCTGCCTCTGCGCTTGCTGCTGAGATGTTTGCCGATAGAGTCGGCGAGACAATTGGGCCATATGAGCTTCTTTCGCAACTTGGCTCAGGGGCAATGGGCGTGGTCTACCTGGCCCAGGATGGGCGGCTTGGTCGGAAGATCGCTCTAAAGCTTCTACCTTCACAATTCACAAACGACAAAGATCGCCTGCGCCGGTTCCAACAAGAAGCACGTGCCGCTTCAGCGTTGAATCATCCAAACATCCTGACCGTTTACGAAGTCGAGCAAAGAGACACGCTGCACTACATCGCGACTGAATTCGTGGACGGAGTAACGTTGCGACAACATATGCAGGCGCGACGGATGAGCCTCGATGAGGTGCTGAATATTGCGACTCAGGTGGCAAGTGCACTTCAAGCGGCCCATGCTGCTGGAATTGCACATCGTGACATCAAGCCTGAAAACATCATGATCCGTTCCGATGGCTATATCAAAGTGCTCGACTTTGGCTTAGCAAAACTTACGGAGAATGAGTTGTCGCCGGCGGCTGCTGAAACAAATCCTGGAGTAGTGATGGGCACTCCTCGATATATGTCTCCGGAACAAGCGCGAGGGCTCGATGTCGATCTTCGAACGGACATCTTCAGTTTAGGAACAGTTGTTTATGAATTGGTGACCGGAAAGCTTCCGTTTGAGGGAGAGACGACGAGCGACGTTATCGCGGCGCTAATAAAAGATGAGCCTGAGTCGATGCGCACGACTGTTCCCGAATTGCCGCTGGAGTTTGAGCAAGTTGTCAGAAAGGCTTTAGCAAAAGATCGTGGACAACGCTATCAAACAATTGAAGAGTTCTCATCAGCTCTCAGGCGAATAAAAGATGAAGTTCAGTTGAATGCGCTTGTGCGGACCAACTCTGTTGGTGCGAGCGTGTCGTCGAGCGAAGAGAAGGGGCAAGCAACTAGCACCCGCGCTGGCTCCACAGATCCGCAGCTGCAACAAGATACTGAGCCTGTCACTAAACGCAGTTGGATCCGATGGAGTGTTCCTGCGTTCATGTTGCTATTAGTCGGCGCGGTAGTCATTGGTTCGATTATTCTTCCCAAGACCGATGTCCAGCCCCATCCCAAGCCATCATCATCAAATGCGAGGGTCAATCCAGACCGTCAGTTAACTTATCGCGACGGTTTTATCTCAGCAGCACGGTTCGCTCCTGACGGGAAGCGCGTAATCTACAGTGCGGGATTTGATGGAAAGCCGGTTGAACTCTTTTTCACCGATATCGAAGGTTCGCAGTCCAAATCAGCTGGCCTTGGATCGGTGGCGCTTAAATCCGTCTCACGCTCAGGGAAAATTGCGGTACTTGTTGATTTCAAACTCAATGTTAGTGATGGATATAACGGAACTTTAAAGATCTTGCCGGCGGAAGGTGGCCCACCAGAGCAGGAGATACCGGGAGTTGACGATGCGGCTTTTGCGCCCGATGGCAGTTTTGCGGTCTTTAAGTCGGTCTTAGGTGGACAACAACTTGAGTATCCCGACGGGCAAGTTTTATACAAGTCGACCGGTTGGATGTCGTATCCACGATTCTCACCTAAAGGCGACAAGATTGCCTTTTTTGAACACCCACTGGGAGACTTCAGCGGTTCGTTGGCGGTTTTCGATTTGAGCTCAAAGACTATTACCTATCTATTAAAGGAGTGGAGAGCTCTCAAAGGTCTTGCCTGGGATCCCAACGCTGATGAAATCTGGTTTGGTGGTGCGAGAACAAATAAAATACTTAGCGTTAACGCAGTATCGCTCTCAGGACAACTGCGACTGGACCTTTATGAAGTAACTGAGGTGGGTGCCAGGATCGATGATGTGTCCGAAGACGGAAAGCTGTTGATTACCCGAGGTACCAATCACACCACCATGATCAATTTGCAGCGCAAATCGCCGCCTGACGCTGTCAATTCCCGATTTGCTTTTAGCGTATCTGCGGATATTTCGGCGAACGGAAAAACGCTCCTGTTCTATGAAGGCGGATATGAGGGCAAAGACCCTTTAGGCACAAAGACGGCTTATCTAAGCCGACTTGATGGCTCCGAACCTGTTGAGCTCGGCTCGGGAAAAGCGCTCGCCCTATCGCCCGACGGTAAATGGGCGCTGGCACTGGAACAAACAAAGCCGCGACCTCAGCTTGTTCTCCTCTCAACTTCTCCGGGCCAGTCAAAACCGTTACCGAATCCTAGCATTAAGGAATATCACTACGCTTCCTTTTTCCCTGATGGACGACAAATTCTCTTTACTGGAATAGAAGAGCGCGAGGGAGCTTTCATTCGCTCCTTTGTCCAAGACGTAAACACAGGTGAGGTTCACCCGATTACAGAGGAGTGGACTACCGCCCTCCGCGTTTCGCCAGACGGAAAAAGTGTCATCACTCTTCAACCGGACGGATCCTATTACATCCAACCTTTGGATGGAGGGGAACCCAAAGCGATTCTCGGGCTTGAACGTGACGATGAGCCAATTCAGTGGAGCCAAGATGGTAGGGCAATTTACGTTTTTGGAGAAGGTGAATTCTCCACCAAGATCTATCGCGTGAACCTTGCTACTGGTGAACGTCGAAAATGGAAAAATATTGATCCACCGAACAAAGTCGGACTCGTTGGTCTCGAGTTGAATCGTGGAGGGATTTTGATAACGCCTGATGGCAAGGTGTGCGTGTATACCTATTGGATACTCTTACAGAACATATTAGCTGCATCGATCATCAATTGACTTGCGAAGTCAGTACTTTCCTACCCGGAATCCACCGCGCGAGAATCTCCAGCTAATGCCCAGCGAAAGTCCCCTGGCTCCATGGGTGGTATATCCTCTGAAGGTATTACCGACATCGGCGTGTAAGTCGAAATTCTTCGCTAACGTAACAGTAAGGCCGCCACCAAATCGCACAAATCCGGATTTGGCTGCTCGATCGTGTAGCTCGTGAAAGTCAGGGATGGCCTGGTCCAACGGATATCTGAGGCCACTGTAAGTGTATTGCCAGGCGCCAGTGAACCGTAATGACACTCGGGGCTTCGCATAATATCCGACTTCCCAATCGACATTACTGCGATTGAGACCGAATTGCTCAACGTTCTGAACAAATGCGTACGAATAGCGAGCCTGGAAATAGGTTCGCGGAATGATCTCTTCAAGATCGCGTCCAACATTCACGCCCACTTGTAGTTCACGCAGATCTCGACCAACAGCTGTATGTCCTCGAGTTTCGTAATGATGGGTAGGTATAACTGCGGCCACAAATGGAGTCACGAACAGATGACGTGACATAACCTTGTAACGGACTCCTACAACAGCATCCTGGAACGTTGGATGATAGACGCCCGTGTCTGGTGGACCATGGGGAACAGGTGGGACAAACCCCTCATACTTGGAAGTCACATGGGTAAGCTGACTGTCAAGTGTCAGCTTATCCGTTATTCCGTATTCAAACGTCGACACGACAGTGTTTGTACGGATGGGCCCCGCCTCAAATCTCTTGCCCGTGTAATCAAAATGGTCGCGAACATATAAATTTTCATAGGTGAAGGTAACTTGGCCCTCGCCGCGTGAAGGCGTCCACGCTTGTGCGTGTATCAAGTTGAGCGGCGCAATTGCAATGAGCAAAGCGCAACCCATTAGGGTTGAACTAGCGATTCGCGGAACCATTGTGATGACCTTTTGTGAGACGGTTCAGCTTTTCTTCGACTGTGAATTCATCGCTCGAGAAACGGCAATCAAAAAGTCGAGGCCGTCCTCAGGATTCTTTACGATGACCTTGTATTGCTTAGCAGCAGCCTTCTCTTCTGCTTTAGGCTGCTTAAGCAAGACTGGGACAACGACTGTTTTCTGAGTGGAAAATTCGACTTGTAACTGCAGTTCCGCTGCTTCAGCGAGATTCGTTAAGACCAGATCATAGTGAGAGTTTCTAATGCCATTTTTGACACTGCTTACGTCGTCCATGGCGGTTGCTTTATGACCCACCTTGTTCAGGAAGTCTCTAAGCTCGACGCCTTTCCCGGGAGGCAGCGCGGCAGAATAGATCAGAACCTTTGAAGGATTTTTCTTTGCGAGCGGCTCGTAGTACCGCAGGCCAGTCTTAACCCGCATTGTCTTATCGCCGCAGGCGTCTGCGTAATTCAGTCCTAACTGAATGAATACTGCAGTAAACACGACAACGAGAACTTTTCGCATGGATGCTCCTTCCAAGGCGAGTTGGTTGAGGCCTTGATAACAAAGAATTGGCCGTATCCTACTCTCGCGCACTCGTAGGGTCAATGGTTTTCCAGCTGAACGGAACCAGTATGTCCACTCCAATCCTTAACGCGAGAAAAGAATACAAAGGCTCTAACGAGATCGTGAGGACAGGCGTTTCCTCAAAAGTCGCAGGATGCCACGGGCTCGTCCCGTGGTACATCACGGTCGAGGCTACCCGAGAAGAGACGAGGGATACTTCAGATGCCACGCGCTCGCCACGGCGCAAGGCCGTGGCATCCATCTACTTTCTTCAGATCCATTCTAGCTGCGAACGTGAAGTACCACGGGACGAGCCCGTGGCATCTTTGGACTTTTGAAGCAAAGCCGTGAGGAAAGTTGGATTCTATTCGGTGCGCTTCATGGCTAGTCTGAGCCAGGCTTTAGCAAGCGTCCAGTCGCGCATTACAGTACCTGGAGAAACACCGAGTACCTCCGCGGTCTCTTCATTGCTCAACCCACCAAAGAACTTCAGCTCGACGACTTTGCTTTTCCGTTCGTCAATACTTGCCAATTCATTCAGGGCCTCATGAACCTCAACGACGTCGGCGCCTAGTTGTCGAGAGACGAGCAACTCTTCATTAAACGACACCTGCTGCGCGTCGCCGCCCCTTTTTGCGTAACGGCGTGAGCGGGCGTAGTCAACGAGAATCCGCCGCATCATCTGGGCCGCGATGCTGAAGAAATGAGCCCGACCGTGCCAGTGCACATCCCTCTGGTCCACTAGACGCAGGAATGCTTCATTCAAGAGTGCTGAGGTCTGTAAGGTGTGGCCGGGTCGCTCTTTCTTTATGTGGCGATGGGCCAAGCGATGGAGTTCTGAGTAAACGAGTGGCATCAACTGATCAAGTGCGGCCTGATCACCATTGCCCCAGGCGATAAGCAATTGTGTTACTTGGTTCGGAGACTCAGTCATTCGGTATGGATGTGTGAGACCACTTGACGGCTATCTCAGTCAATGTTGTGGCAAACAGTCAGTACCGGAACGCGGTAGCGTCGGGTCGTTTCGATTGCGGCG
Organism: Pyrinomonadaceae bacterium; assembly: GCA_035491875.1. Taxonomy (GTDB): domain Bacteria; phylum Acidobacteriota; class Blastocatellia; order Pyrinomonadales; family Pyrinomonadaceae; genus PSRF01. Next base: position 6,048 of record DATJKB010000033.1, read on the forward strand.
CGCTAGACGGAGCCACCCGACGCTACCGTTCCGGTACTGACTGTTTGCCACGACATTGAGCATGCACCAGGAAATCAGAACACTCGAAATCCCTCAGACTCGTTCGTAAGTTCGCTCCGCATTTTACCCCTATGAAAAAAAATAGGTAAGACCGTTAGAGCCTCCTCGTTCTCTCCTCGCGTTTAGGGACAGAAGAAATTTAACTCCCGCTTCTTTCTTGGCGCGGGAGACTTAGACGAACTCTCCAGCGAGCGTGACGTTCACGCGCTCTGCAGATGGTGTCTCACACTTGGCGCAGTGGCTCTGAGGTTTTTCCCGAGTGGCGCTGAGTTCTATCGCTTATCCCGGATGCAGCGATAACACCGAGATCTATTTCGCATCCTGATCAAAAACTTGGAGGCCATATGAATCGAAGAATCTTGATCGTCATGTGTTGTATCGGTGTTCTGACGTTAGCCTTGGCTGGAACTGTCTCTTCGCAGAATAACGACAGCGGTAATGTCAAAACCACAATTAGCCCAGTCCACTCTCTTGTCACCAGTACTGTTGTTCCGGCCGCAGGCGCTTCACTGTCCAGGAATAATGGTGGTGTCTTCGCAAATATTTCATCGTCGGGTCTTACCCCCGGCCATGTCATAACGTTCTGGTGGGTGATTTACAATAACCCTGAGTTTTGCGCTACCACATCATGCACGCCGCCGGATCTCAACAACCCGGCCGTTGATGGAGGGCTGCAATATGGAGGCGGCACGATAGCGGATCTCGGAGGCAGGGTTAACTTCAGCGGCTATTTGGCCGTAGGTGATAACTCAGGGTTCTACCTCAACCCCGCGTTCCCCAATATGCCGAATCCCTCATCCGGCATCGTCTCCGCTAAGAAAGCACAGATTCACCTCGCCCTTCGTAGTCACGGTCTTCCGAATGCGGATCCGGCGATCTTGCAACAGCAGCTGACCTCGTTCCCGGGTGGTTGTTCCGTTGCTGCACCGCCGTGCGCCACCCTTCAGTTCGCTCCGTTTTTCCCATGAGTAAAGGAATAGCAAATGAGCGCTTCTGAAGAGTGCACGAGCTTCTCACCTTGAATGCGAGCCTTCGCATTTCCCTGCGGTGACTGTTACCGCAGCACCGCAGGGACTTTCCGCACAGCTCGAACAATCGCCTTTACGATTTCTGCAGCTGAGCCGAAGATTGGAGATCTAGCCATGAAGAGACTTAATAGTTCATCATTTCGCAAAGTACTCGTCGCCCTGTCGATCATTGCGATAGTCGCTGCATCGTCAAGTTTGGCGCAACAAACCTGGCCTCGCACGCAGGAATACTGGGGCCAGCAGTTCCAAACTAATCGCAAGCCGGTGGCTCAACAACACCCTTTCAGACCTGGACTCAACGCGAGTGAACGACTGAGGCATTGGAATGAGATCGCCATCGACGCTAGCGGGTTAGATCACACGCCGAATCAACCAGGTGACACTTATGTATTCGGGCATCAATTAGGCCCAGGTCGCGCCTCGCGTGCAATGGCGATCGTTCACATTGCGATTTTCGAAGCACTCAACGCGATCGAAGGTAAGTATGAGAGTTATGTTGGATTGGATACTGTCGACAAACACGCGTCGATGGAGTGCGCAATCGCGCAAGCAGCCCACGATGCGCTGTGTGAAATGTTTCCGTCGCAGAGTCCATCATTCAACCAACTACTTACTGAAGACTTGAACGACGTTGCCGATAGCGAAGCAAAGGCAAAGGGCATCGAAGTAGGACAATCAGCTGCCGCGGCGATCCTCGCTCTTAGAAATAATGATGGCTCTGAAACTCCCGAACCTCGGATCGGGATTGATTGGATTACGAGTAATGATGTAGGCAGATGGCGCCAGGATCCAATTAGTCTGTTGCCGGTAGCCCTCGGTGCGCATTGGGGCGAAGTCACACCTTTCGTCTTGAGGTCATCAAGTCAGTTTCGAACACCACCGCCGCCGGCGCTGAGCAGTGTTGCATACGCTACGGCCTATGACGAGGTGAAGGCACTTGGAGGCGACGGGATCGTTACTCCAACCAGCAGGACAGATGAGCAAACCAGCATAGGAATATTTTGGGCATACGACGGCACTCCGAGCCTGTGTGCACCCCCTCGTCTCTACAATCAGATCACTATGCGCATTGCAGACGAGCGCCACACACACGATGTTGTTGAGCTCGCACGGTTGCTGGCTCTGGTTAACGTTGCGATGGCGGATTCTGGCATTGCCATTTGGGAATCGAAGTTCTACTACGACTTCTGGCGTCCCATCACTGGCATTCGTGAATCCGATCCTGGTACAGGACCGACTGGAACGGGCGATGGTAATAATCTGACGCTCGGTGATGTCACGTTTTCACCATTGGGAGCGCCAGCTAGCAATCTCAACGGGCCAAACTTCACGCCACCCTTTCCCGCCTACCCATCAGGCCATGCTGGCTTTGGCGGTGCTCTCTTTCAAATCCTCCGTCGATTCTACGGAAGGGACAGAATTCCTTTTACGTTTGTCTCCGATGAATTCAACGGAGTGACGGAAGACAATCACGGCAATCCCCGCCCATTCATTGAAAGACACTTCTCGTCACTTTCTGAAGCCGAGGAAGAGAACGGTCAAAGTCGGATCTATCTCGGTATCCATTGGAGCTTCGATAAGACTGAAGGAATTCGATTAGGGAATAGAGTTGCAGATTTCGTTTTCGATCACGCGTTCAGAAAACGGAGATGAACACTGCGCAAATCCGATGCTAGGCTTTCCACTCGGAAAAATGTTTGCGACGACAGTCTTCGGATTTTCCGATCTCATTATTTGAAACCGATCTTTCCAAGACTGTCGTCAATAACCTGGGCCAACTTCCGCCACCTCATACAACAAGAATGCGAACGCCTTTAGAGCTTTGGTCTTTTTTTCTCGCGTTATCGGTGGAGGTCCTCAAAGGAAATGTCTTCAGACAGCCTGACACACACTGAATTGAAGGTCCTCTGGAGGCTCAAATGAGAAACGACAGAAAGCACTCACGACGTTTCAACGTTCTCCAATGGACGGGCATGTTGGGCCTCCTTCTTTTCGAAACTCAGATCGCGTCTCAGCGTAGTTAGATTAAGATCGAGTTCGAAGAGTGGATAACAGAGGAATCCATCCGTCAGCATTTACTTCCAACCACTTCATCGCTTCATCAGCTTTATTCATCAGTGTGAAGCGGAGGCGATGTACGACGTAGGCGATCGCGACGAGGGAGTGAAAATATTTCTACCCCTTTAAGCAGTCAAACACCGCAGATCGCGATTCTACTCATATCTCAGCGCCACCAATGGATCAACCTTCGTTGCGCGGCGCGCCGGGATGTAACAGGCCAACATCGCCACCGTCAGCAGGCCCACCGTTACCAATCCAAAGGTCACAAGGTCTGTCGGCGACACACCGAATAAGAGACTCGACATAAGGCGTGTCAAAGCGAATGCTCCGATCAATCCCACAGCCACACCGAGTGAAGCCAGGAACATTCCCGATCCAACCACGATCTTCAGTACATCTACTGCACGCGCACCGAGCGCCATCCGAATGCCGATCTCCTGCGTCCGTTGCGTGACGAGGAAGGCCATCACCCCGTAAAGGCCGATCGCCGACAGCACCAGCGCCATCACACCAAACACCACCATGAGCATGAGGGTAAATCGACGCTGATCGAGCGATTTGGCGACGAGTTGATCGAGCGTCTGCATTTCGTAAATCGGCTGCGCCGGATCGATCTCGGCTATAGCTGCGCGCACAGCGGAGCCTAGTCCTGCCGGATCACCCTGTGTGCGCACGACAATCGCGAGTGATGGTGTCGCCCGAATCTGCGCCACTGGCCAGTACATCGTCGGTAACGGCGCCTCCTCCAATGCGAAGCCGCGCACGTCGCCGACCACTCCCACGATCGTGGCCCAGGGAAAGTCAGCAGTCAGCTTGCCGAGTCGAATGCGTTTGCCGATCGCGTCGCCGTTCGAGAAGAAGTGTTTGACGAAAGCTTCGCTCACAACCACCACGCGCGGCGCTTTTTCGTCGTCGGATCTTTCGATAAGCCGGCCGCGCACGAGCGGAATGCCCATTGCCGCGAACCACCCCGGGGTGGCTTGCCGATTCTGCGCGTCTGGCATATCGGAGTTGTCGCGCGGCACATAGCCTTCGATTTCGATCAGCCGATCGGTTCCCCTGCCGTCGAGCGGAATCATGTTGGTAGCGCCAGCAGCAGTGACGCCCGGTAGTTGGGCCAACCGCGTCAGCGAGCGATCGAAAAAACTTACGAAGCGATCCTCATCGGCCTTGGATATTTGGCCGTTCGGAACCGGAAGCGAGACGCGCAAGCTCAGCGCGTGATCAGTCCGAAAGCCTGGGTTGACATCACGCAGACGAGAGAAGCTGCGCACCATGAGTCCTGCACCAACCAGTAGCAGCACCGAGAGCGCGACCTCCGTCACCACCAGCAACTTGCGCAAGAGTCCTCCGCCAACGGTCGAACCACGGCCTCCCTCTTTCAATGCATCCGTAAGATCAACGCGCGGTCCCCAAATCGCAGGCATGAGGCCGAATACGATGCCGGTCGTCAATGCGATGGCGGCAGTGAACGTCAACACGCGCCAGTCAAAAGTAATTTCGCGAGCCCTTGGAAGTGAATCTGGACTGAGCGCTACTAGCGCAGAGGTGCCCCATGCTGCGAGCAGTACACCGATCCCGCCAGCAAGAACAGCAAGCAACAGGCTTTCGGTCAAAAGCTGCCGTATGAGATGACGACTTCGCGCGCCCAGGGCGGTGCGGATCGCAATCTCGCGCTGACGTGGAGCGGCCTTCGCGAGCAGCAGGTTGGCTACATTTGTGCAGGCGATCAGCAGCACGAAAACGACAGCAGCCAGGAGAATGTAAAGAGGCAACCGCATGTCGCCGACGATGTCGTCGAGATAAGGCCGCGCGCGAAATGCGAATCCCGCGCTGGGCGGAAACATGTCAGGAAAACTGTCGCTCTCGTACTTCGCGACGGTGTCGAGATCGGCAGCGGCGCTTTTCTCCGTTACGCCAGGACGCAGGCGCGCGATCACGCGTAGAAAATGCGAATTGCGCACGTTGACGTCTGGATCGGTCGTCGTAAGTGGCACCCATAGATCGACAGGCGCCTCCAACTGCAAGTCGCGTGGTAGGATGCCGACGATCTCATATTCGGCGTTGTCGAGGTACACCGACTTGCCGATCGCATCGTTATTACCAGCGAATCGTCGCTGCCACAGCGCATACGTGATCAGCGCTACGCGATCACGACCCTTGGTGGTTTCCTCCGGCAGAAAATTGCGGCCGCGCGCCAGATCCACTCCGAGTGTCGGCAGGAGTGACGGAAGTACTATCCGCACCGTCACGCGCTCGGGCCTTACGCCGTCGGACAAATTCGCATCACTGTCGACCCAAGCGCCGATGCTTTGGAAGCTCCGCGTTTGCTGAACCACGTCTTGATACTGTGGGTACGAGAGTGGACTATCGAAGCGGTTCAAGCTGGCCGTGCCTCTGTGGATCGCGTAGAGCGACTCCGAATTCGGCAATGGCAGCGAACGCAGCAAGACCCCGTTGACGACGCTGAAGATGGCACTGTTTGCGCCGATGCCCAGCGCCAGAGTCATCACAGCGATAAACGTGAAGCCTGGTCGCCTCAGTAGTCCGCGCACTGCATAGCGCAAATCCTGAACTAGTTGTTGCATCTGTCCTCCTTACTGAGCTGTCGTCGCGTCTGTATCAGCAACAAGGCATACGCGTGGTAGTCGGTTCCTTACAATTGAGGTAACACCGCGGGACTAAAAGTTGTGGCAGTTAGGAGAGAAACGGCGGGTAGGTGGTGAGCGGTAAACGTTAGCTCGATCGGCTGCTGGATTCGTAACAACTCGTCCCGCCACGCCCTGATCGGAGATCTATTTCTGAATGCTCTTGATCAACACCACGTCACTGTTGCGCGAGCCGCGTGCGACGGCCAGACGGCTTCCTTCTGCGTTTAAGGCGAATGAGGCGATTTGAAATTCTTTGAAAGCTGTCAAAGGTGTGGGTTTACCTCCGAGTGTGGGTTGTGTCCAGATGTTTGACGTCGTGCCGAGCGTGTTTACGAAGAGGATTCCGTTGCCTGCTTTGTTCCATGCGATGCCGGCGTTGCTATTAGTGGTAGCGGGTAAATCAAAAGTTTTTAGCGGCGTGCCGCCGTCAATCGAGATGATGCCAAGCTTCAGCGGCTTACCTTTTTCACGAATAAAATAGCCAACTAATTTACCGTCGCGAGAAATTACCGGAGAGATCGAATCAACATCTGTTAATTGGACAGCAGATCCTCCTTTGAGCGGGGTTTTCCAGATTCGAAACTTACCGTCGGCCCTACTTGTGTATACCACCCAATCCGCATTAGACGATGCTGCGGCAAAGGCTGCATCGCTGTTCTCAACAACTCGACGAACATTTTGTCCGTCAGAGTCCATTTGAAAAAACGTGTTACCCGGAAGTAATTCTTTCGTGGCGAGATTGACTGCTCGACTGAAGAAAGTTATCGAGCTACCGCCAATTGAAAGCGACGGCAACATCTTTCCGTAGGTATAGTCGTTGGTTAATGGCGTTGGATTGCTTCCGTCTCCATCCACTCGCCATATATTCTGCGCGCCACCTTCGCTCGAAACAAAAACAATCTTGCCGTCCCTGGTCCAGGTGACCCCGCGCTCTCCATCGTCTGCTGCAGTTTTTGAATTGATACTGATCGTAGTTGAAAAGTCATCTGCGGCTGTAAGCCAGATGCCCATCGAATACTGACGCTGAATCGCAACCATTGTTTGAGAATCAGCTGACAAACTGAAATCCTCATAACTCGAAAGATCATTTGTTACGTTTTGAACTTCGCCGCTTGGATAGGCAGCGTATCGTATTTGGTAACGCTGTCCCATGTCCGCCGCGTAAGGCGTATAGATCAAACCTTTCCCATCATTCATCCAGGCAATCTGGCTGATGCGAAGCAATTTTTCTTCTTTCAAAGGAATGGGCGTTTCGTTGCCGGTAGCAGTATCAACCACTGCCATTCCACCAGCGTACGTTGCACCTCGAGTCAAAGTTGGAACTGCGATCAATTTCCCGTCGGGCGACCAGGAAACTTCGTCCCCATAAACTTTGGGGTATTTGCGAGTCACTAGAATGCGCTCGTTTCCACCCTGTTCACCAGCCATGATGATGGAATTATCGGCTTCCGAAATTCTGATGAAAGCGATGTTGGTTCCGTCGGGTGAAAGTGAGATCTGACTGTCAACGCCGGTTATTAATTTCCGCTGATTCCGTCCAAGCGTCGTGATTTGGAAAAGCGAAGCTGGCTGACCTACGCCTTCGACGCCGACAAAGTAAAGAAAATTTCCATCGTGCGAAAACCTCAAGTAATCGTATTTCGTCTGACCGGGAGGAATAATCTGCGTGTCGCCCGCGCTAGCGGTTTGACGAAGCCACAAACTCTGTCGTCCGTCCTCTTCGTCTCTGGCGTAAGCGATAATCTTTCCATCCGGAGAAATAGCAACGGCTTTGGCCAATCCATGCGCAGTCAGAACATCCAGTTTGATCGATTGAAAATTGGTGACCGCGGCCCTCGGAACGGAAGAATATTTCCAGTAAGCACCAGCGACCAATCCCAGGATCAAGAGCGGTGCGATTAACCAAACTGCCGCTTTTCTTGATTTGCTTACAGGGACATCCCTCGTTGCGGCGGGTCGTAGATTTATCTTCGTAGCAGCATTGTCGAATGAGCCTGTTTGAGAATCGCGCAAAATGCTTTTCAGATCGGCGCGCAATTCCGAAAAGCTCTGGTAACGCCGTTCACGATCCTTTTCCATCGCGCATTTGACGATCTGGTCCAGGTCAAGAGGAATCTCATTATTTAATTCGCAAAGGGACGGCTGGATCTTGTTGATCGTAGCGTTATAGATTGCGGCGTCGCTTGCACCCTGAAACGGCATTACGCCCGATAACATTTCGTACATGACAACGCCGAAACTGAAAATATCGCTTCGCGCATCAACCGGTTCACCGAGAACCTGTTCGGGCGACATATAATTTATCGTGCCCATCAGGCGGTCGGGCGCGGTGTGTTCGCGAGTTTCAAGATCGCCTGAATCACGTGCGGTGAGTTTTGCCAATCCGAAATCCAGAACTTTAACGATCCCGTCGCGACGAATCATGATATTCGCGGGCTTGATGTCACGGTGAATGATGCCAACTGAATGTGCTGTCTTAAGAGCGCCGGTAATTTGAACGGCAATCTTGACGGCTTCCCGCCATGGAAGTGGTTTTTCAGCAATTCGCTCACGTAGAGTGTGGCCCTCAATGAATTCGGTCGCGATAAAATTACCCGCTTCGGTTTCTTCGATCGAGTAAATGGTGATGATATTCGGATGGTTGAGTGCAGAAACGGCGCGCGCTTCCTTCTTGAAACGTTCGATGCGCTCAACATCGCTTTCAAATTGCGCCGTCACAATTTTGAGCGCAATCCGTCGGTGGAGTTTTGTGTCTTCGGCCAGATAGACCTCACCCATTCCTCCTGCGCCCAATAGTTTTATGATCTTGAAATGACTGATCTCTTTACCCGCGAGGTTCGGCTTCTTTTCTCTTTCCGCAAACATCTGGGCTGCTAACGACAAGGGTGGATTCTCAAAGAAATCATTTGGAGTTCTTTTGACGGCAAGTAGAGTTTCAAGTTCACGGTGCAACTCTTCGTCTTCGCCGCAACTGTCTTTAATAAAGGAGTCACGTTCGTCGAGCGAGAGCTCCAACGTTGCGTGGTAGAGTTCTTCTATTTGTCTTAGTCGTTCAGAATTCATTTAAAGGGTTGTTGAGCGCAATCAGCTTTCTATAAGGCAGGTAAAGATCGGCGAATGGTGCAATGCTCGGTGCAGTACCCCGACTTGTCAACGAGGGCTCTCAACCATCAATGCAGCAAGCCCTCCCTGAAAGTCAGGCTACCGCATCGGACTACTGAAGTTCACGCAACAACCAGGTCTGGGCGAAACTCCAATCGCGTTTGACGGTTTCGGGCGAAACGTTTAGGACTCCAGCGATCTCTGAGACATTTAATCCGGCAAAAAACTTCATCTCGACGACGCGAACTTTTCGCTCGTCTAAATTTGCCAATCGGTTTAAGGCCTCATCGAGAGCGACGATCTCGTCCGACGACTGGTTTGTCACCCGCATATTCTCGGCTAACGTCACTCTTTCCTGCCAGCCACCGCGTTTTTGGTTGTTCTTGGAACGCGCGTAATCAACCAAGATGTGTCGCATTGCCTTTGCCGCGACGCCGAAAAAATGGTTGCGGCTTTGCCAGTTCCGCTCTTCGCCACTTGCAAGTTTGAGATACGTTTCGTGAATCAGGTCGGTAGTCTGAAATGTGTGTCCCGAAGGTTGGCGGCGCATGTAATTTCTCGCCATGCGGCGCAGCTCGTCGTAGACCAGCGGCATGAGCTGTTCAAGCGCATCCGCATCTCCCTTACTCCAATCAATTAACAGAAGCGAAATCTGATGCGAGTTGTTGTCTAGCGTCATTCTGGGTCGAGAAGTTGGGCGGATTATACACCACGGCCGAGAAACTCTTTAGGGTGATGACCCTTTCTCGCTCCGAATCTCGTCTAGAGAGGTAGAACACACAAATTTTCGAGGATCAGGGTCCGCAGAAATCTTCCTACCAGAAAGCCCAGGAGACGACATGAATCCTGTGCCCGCGTGGACATCGGTAGATTGAAAACAAATTAAACAAAGGAAAACGAAAAATGAGAAAGCTTAGCTTAGCAATCAGAACTTTGGTGGTAATCGGTATCGCCCTTTCTTTCACCGGGGTGAATTCCGTATCAGCGACTCGGGCTGTTACAGATAGAGGCACCGGTTGTTATGTGCGAGTTGGTGAAGGGGTCGACGATTATGTCCTTGATGGTGCCTGCACAGCCAGTTCCGTGTTGAAGATGGATGATGACGGAGAGCTTGACTTTTACGTCTACCAGGACCACGGACAAAGCACCTGGCACCCATCTCTGCCGTATCGCAACACCTTTGAGATCTGTTACGAATTTGATTTTGGAGTTGTGTGCGGGATAGCTAAGGAAACGGTTACCCCCAGCGGAGAATACAAGTCTTCGTTTAAGTCATACTGACGACTGACAAACTAGCCCACGCACGCGTTCACAGTGCAACTACATAAGAAATTCAGTCGCTTGCAGACGTAACCAACAGATGAGGGACCCAGATCCAGATCTGTCGACTGGACAAAGCCAGCGTCTATCACTCGAAACCCATGCAGCACCCGACGAACCTGAGTCGTCGTTACTTCCCAAACCCAGAGGAGAAGAATCATGAAACGCAATCGCATGTTAATTAGCTCGCTTATCGTTTTGCTCTTAATGGTTAGCGTCGTTGTCGTAGCCCAGGTCAACCGTCCCTTTCGCAACGGCTCCGCTTGGTCCATAAGCCTCATCAAAATGAAGCCGGGCATGGAAACGGCTTATCTAAACTACATCGCCGGGGATTGGAAGCGTGAGCAGGAAGCGCTGAAAAAAGACGGGCAGATCCTTTCCTACAAAGTTATTACTACAGAGGCACATGGCTCGAACGATTGGAACATAATGCTGATGAGTGAATACAAGGATCTGGCAACTATGGAAGCGAACGAAGCCAAAGCCGACAACCTGGCGCAAACAGTAATCGGCAACGATGAAAAACAGATGCAGGGTTATCGAGATCGTCTACAAATCCGCGAAGTCATGGACGTCCGCACCGCACGCGAGATCGTTTTGGAACCACGTCGTTAGCCAAACTACGGTCTAACGCCTTATCAGGTCGCAGATCGCACCCAATCTTTTAAGTCTGACCGGAGTCTTCTCTGTCCAGTCTCTGCGTTTCTCCGCGTCTCTGTCGTGAGGAATAACTGTACGAGCTTCACTACAGAGACACAGAGAACGCAGCGGTTGCACTCAATGCGTATCGGGATCAAGTGGCAGTTATAGGTAAGTTGGTTTGCTAGATTCTCGATCGTTTCACTGGCGCCCTCGCCAAGCTGACCACTGCCTGGACTCGTACGCGTGTCAGCGAACTTCACCTCTCCTGCAACTCACTCACGCACCGATCCCCGCCCCGCGGAAGCATTTCCAGTTGCCGTCCGGTAGCTTCTTGTACACGATGAGCACCATGCCACGAGCGTGGACCGGCGCACCACCTGGCGATGTGATAAACGAGCCGGTGAAGGGACGCCACTCGACTGCCCAGCCACCATCCAGAAAAATCAATTCTTTGTATTCCGGGACGTAGCTCAGCACCTTGAAGTCTTTGTTAGCGGTCAGGCGTTGGTTGCTCTCGAAGATCACTTGCTTGCCGACTTCTGCCGGCGGGACTGGGCCGAGGCGCACGGCGTCATCGGTATAATAAGCCGTCAACGCAACAGGATCTCGCGAGAACGTAGCGGCGACGTCCTGTTGGCGGAGCTTCTCGATGGCGGCGCGGTCGGCAGCGCGACCACCCGTGTTTTTTCCGCCCGGCGCGGTCGCTACCTGAACCACTTGCCCTGGCAACGGGGCGGTGAACGTCGGACCCCCCATCCCGCGGAAGCATTTCCAGCTGCCGTCCGGCATCTTCTTCAGGACCATCAGCCTCGTGCCGCGAATCTGCTTTACCTCACCACCCGGCGCTTCAACAAACGAACCAGTGATGTAGCCCCACTCGATCGCCCAGCCTTTGAGTATCGTCAAGTCCTTGGTTTCTGGAACGTAACTCAGTACCTTGACACTTGGGCGAACAGACCAGCGATCGTTGCTCTCTCGAATAGCTTTTTTGCCAATCTCCGGCGGCCGGCCCTGGGTAAGTCGCACTGCGTCATCGGTCCACAAATCCGTCAGGGCAACAGGATCTCGCGACAGAGTAGCGGCGATATCGCGTTGGTGGAACTTCTCGATATTGGCCAAGTCTGCCCGACGATCGGCATTGTTTTCCGCCGACGCACTCGATCGTTGGACCACATGACTCGTTAATACAGCCAACGCGCAGAACACGACGACAGCCAAACGCAATCTCATACTCCCTCCTATTGTAGTGGCATTCGATCTTTTTTCGTTCAATACAGCAGTGTGTCGGCCTCAGAGCCTGACCACTCATGCGTGGCAAGCACACGGTATTCGCGAATCGCTGGGATCAGCTC
>DATJKB010000034.1:0-18495 GCA_035491875.1 Pyrinomonadaceae bacterium
GGCATAGTTTCGGCCTTCGCTTCATCAATCGCTGTGCTCGGGACTACGATTCCACTGGCAGTACCTTTTCTTCTTCAAGGACATGTTCATGCGGTTGGCGTGGTAGCCGCGATTGCCGTGTCGACCACCATAGTAGATGTAAGTCCGTTCTCTACGAACGGCGCTCTGGTTGTTGCAAACTCACAGGGTGTTGATAAGGATCATTTCTACCGTCAGATGCTCATCTACAGTGCGGTAGTGGTTGCGGTTGGACCATTCCTCACGTGGCTGGTTTTGGTTCTGCCGCGGTGGTTGTGAGCGCTCAATCTGGTGGCGACATAGTCAGTACCACCGCGCGGTAGCGGGTGTCCGATACACTTTAGTTTGTCGCGCTGTTCCGTTTACTCAACTGCTTTCAGAAAACGACCTCACGATTCCTGAAAACAGTTGAAGCAAGGGTACAGCACGACAAACTAAAGTGTATCGGACACCCGCTGCCGCGTTTCGGTACTGACTGTTTGCCACGAGATTGCGGGATCCCACCATTAGAGGAACAAAGAAACACGAGCGGAGTCTAAATCGACATCCGGACCCTCGAGCCAAGCTGTCGTTTATGACAAAAAGGTTCATCAAGGAGCTCACCCTCGCGGTCTTTATTACCGCCTCCTGCAATCTAGTCTTAGATCTATACAACGACTACGTGCGTCACATCGAGATGGAGAGGGAATCTCGAGAGAGCGGGTACACCATAAGCCATTGCACTTTCGGACCGCGGACCGAACTTGTTGCGCGCTTCTACCTTGAGCTCTCATTGATTGTCGCGTTAATCGGTAGCCGATTGAGGCGACTCAGGAACACACTATTAAGCGCAATCGGTTTGTCGGGTGCGGTGATTATTTACATACGCTGGTGGCAATCCATCTTTCAAACAATGAGGAATGCTGACGTAACTGCGGACGCAATACCGAACTTTGCGTTTCTCGCGCATGGAACCTTTGTGGATGTCGCGATTGCTGTAGGTATCGCGTTGCTCGTGGTGCTTAACGTTCTAGACGGTGCGGCATCATCATTCCGCCTGGATCCTGAGATTGGTAATCACGATTCTTCAAATGGTCCGTCACAGACGTAGCCCGGGGCAGTTTCACACAAGATGACGTCATAACTTTCAAGCATCGGCATCGCGATCGCTTCCAGTTCGTTCTTCCACAGCTCGCCTTCGTAGAAATCGTTTTTCATCCGCTCGCGTTCTTCGAGTGAAGGGAAACTACGTAGCCACACAAACTTGTTGGGATTCTCAAGATCAAGCATCGGCCCAAGCACGTTCATTCCGTGTGACCGCAACGCAGGAATGGCTCTTTCTTCAAAGAACTTAATGAACTCATCGCGTCGACCTGGCTTGATCCGGTAGCTTCTGACTTCCACGATCATACGAACCTCCGCCCTGACGATCATTTTGAGTCATCGTTATCAGTGAATCGCGAAAAACTCAAGTTCTGGTTAGTTCAGAACAGGAGCGAAGCGACTGTCTCGCTCTGGCAGGTTATGATGAGAGTTGAATCGTTCGAACCGATAAACTTCAGATTAGGACACTACGGTTGAAAGCAGTCGCTTCGCTCCTGTTCTGAACTGATCTAAGATGCCGAACATCAGGAGTTAATACGATGCTACAAGCGACCGCATTCCTACTAATCTCCGCATCTTTGTTGGTTCAGAATCTTCGCAGTCCCGGGACGGCGACACAAATCAATGACGCCGATGCCTATCATGTGTATTCAACCGTCCTTCCATCGGAATGGCCGATCAAAGATGCTCGTGCCAAAGAGCTGATCATCCTAAACGAAACAAGAACGTATCAAATGTGTTTACGGCCAGATGCAGGATCGGATGCCAGGTTAGAACCAGCAATTACTAACTACTCGAAATTAAACGAGAAGCCGTGGTTACTCTATCCAAAACTAGTTATTGGAATTCCGTATAGACTCATTTCAACCGAACAACTTGCCAGTGCAATCGGACACGCAGAATGGGATAGGTTCTACAGACAGTATCCAGATTCAAAAGGGTGGATAGAACTTTCTGCAGTGGGCTTCAACCCTGATAAGACCCTCGCCGTGGTTTATGTGGGTCATCACTGCGGCGACCTGTGCGGTGGCGGCCGATTTCACGTACTCGAAAAAAAGGAAGGCAAGTGGGTGCCACTTGAGTGGAAAGGTAATAGTTGCGCGTGGGCTTCTTGAGTCGGCGCCACTGATTGTTCGCAAAAGACCTATGTTCGTGCAACTCTTCTTCTTTGCCTTTGTGCTTGCCTTCTTCGCGGTGCTCGCGTTCAAATCGTTCGTAACGATAAAAGAAGGGGAATATGTGGTGGTGTATCGGCTGGGAAAGTTAATTCGCTGGAGTGGTCCTGGCATGATCATAATCATTCCGTTTATTGACCGCGTCGTGAGGATTCCTCTGCACCTGATCGCGGGTTGGCAAACGATGCGGCAAGAGGAATTGGAAAAGAAAGTTATTGCGATCGCATTGAAGATGGCGTTGGAGATGCCAATCGATTGAGTAAGCATGAGCAGAATAACAATTAATTACTGTGGGCTTTGACCAGTTAAGAAACTGATTGCTGCCCGTGTGGCAGCACGACTTCGGAGCGAAACTGAATCAGAGGTAGAGCTTCGAAGAGGCGGTCTAGGTGAATTGAGCGTCGAGATTGACGGTCGGAAGCTGGTTAAGACAAATCGCTTCTGGTATCCGACACCAACTAGCGTCTTTGGGCAGGTAAAGCAGATACTCGATTCCGTTCAACCCCCAAAGAACACCTGAACTATCAGCGCGTTTAGTCACCGAATGAAAGTTGCCGCGTACCAGGCCCCACTTCAAGCAATTCATTCCTTAGAGATTCTTAACCTCATTCGCCAGCAGATTGATTGGTGCGATGCAAACGATGTCGAGCTGCTGTGTTGTCCGGAAGCTGTGCTCGGAGGCCTGGCAGACTATTCCAGCGAACCGACGAAGTTTGCGTTCAACGTAGAAAGCGGTCAACTCAACAAGGTGCTTGAGCCACTAGCCAGTAAATCGGTCACAACCATTGTCGGGTTCACGGAAGTTGATGAGCGCGGCCGTCTCTACAACTCCGCTGCAGTTTTTCATAAAGGATCTGTTATAGGTGTCTATCGAAAGAACCATCCTTTCATCAACAAATCCATTTACGAAGCAGGCGACGCGGCGCCAACCTTCACAATCGGAGGTCTAACATTCGGGATACTGATATGTCTCGATTCGAACGATCAGCAACCAGCTAAAACAATGGTCGCAAAAGGGGCCACAACATTATTCATCCCGACTAACAACGGCCTGCCGGAAGCAAGGGGAGGAACGGAAATCGTTTCAGAGGCAAGAAAAGCTGACATGACGCTGGCGAAGGAGAATAATGTTCACATCGTTCGTGCGGATGTGGCGGGACGATCCAAAGGATTCGTATCGCACGGCTCATCTGGAATCGTCGATCCGAATGGAAGGGTAATGCATGCTGCGCGAGAATTCGTATCAGAAACATTGGCAGCTAACATTTGAACCATTGTCATCATGATATCGGTGGCAGTAAGACTTTTTGTTCTTGTAGTTCTTGTACTGGTCTCTGCGGCGTCCAACGCCTCGGCGCAATCGTCGTGTCCCAGCGTTTCCGTTTCATGCATCGGCACAAATAAATGCGAACAACCACTTTTCTTTCTTGCCTCGGTCAGCAACTTAGACCCTACTCAAAAGATCTCGTATGAATGGGCCGTCGCAAACGGCCAGATCGTCTTCGGTCAAGGAACGCCTGTCATTAAGGTCGTCGGTAATCCTGTTACCAAGACGTATAACCGTGATGGAAGATTGGTGACTGAGACGCGGGCTGAGTGCGATGTAACAGCTTCGGTTAAGTTAATCGGCGCACCACCCGAGTGCACGGGTACCACGGCCAGCATCAGCTTCATAGATGAACGAGAAATGGTGCCGAAACCGAACGTGATTGAAGAGTTTGGTAACATCTCATTTAAAGACACGAAGACGCGATTGGATTCTTTCGCCTATCAGTTGCGACAACAGCCGGGCGCGACAGCCTACATCGTCTCAGAGGGCAATTGGCCACAAGCAAAACGCGCTATGGACTATCTCGTCCGCACCAAGAGCATAGACGATGAACGCATCACGTACGTCTCTAAGAGTAGAACCAAGCGAGTGAACGTAAAACTATACGTAGTGCCGGCTGGAGCTCTACCACCACGCTAGAACAAGTCAGAACAGGAGCGAAGCGACTGTCTTACTGAGAAGGTGATCCGCTAGTTTGAACAGTCGCTTCGCTCCTGTTTGAGCTGATGCGACAAACTAAGTGATGCGAATCGCCATCTCCGGAACACACTGCTGCGGTAAGAGCACCCTCATCGATGAGTTCCTCACCACACACTCAGAATTCCACCATGAACCTGAAGCATACGAAGCGCTGGGGGATCGCGGCGAAACGTTTTCCGCTGAGCCATCTGCTGATGATTTCGTGCGTCAGCTTGAATACTGCGTCAATCGTCTAAATCAATTTGGTCCAGGTGAGCATGTGATTGTTGAGCGGTGTCCCGCAGACTACATCGCTTATTTGCTCGCGCTTGAAGAACTGGGCCGCGATCCTATCGCTCGACAGTTGAAAGAAACTTCGATCAAAGTCGCACGTCGCGGTATGCAGAACCTGGATATTGTAGTTTTCCTGCGGCCGAACGATCGACGTTATGAGATTCCTGATGATGAGGATCCTGTGCTTAGAACCACGGTAGATAATTATCTGGAAGCGCTTCTTTTGGATAAAGATCTCAACCTGGTTAACGGTAATCGCCCCTTGGTACTCGAAGCGACCGGATCAGCAACGCAAAGAGTCGAAGCCCTCAACGCTGCTGTGCGGACATACGTTCACAACACGACGAGCGACGCAGAATCTCTAAGTTAGAACTACTCAACTCTCTGCGCGTCCTCTGCGAGCTCTGCGTCTCCGCGGTTTCCTAGACCTTCCGAAATTCTCAGCAACCCAGGAGACAAGATACTTAATTACTGATTTGTTGGTTTCTGTTGGTAAGTCAAACAGCACCGCCGAGCCGCAGAGCACGCAGAGGACGCGCAGAGAGTTCAGTGTTCGGAACCGCAGATTAGAACACTAACGGTACCAGTATCCCTATTGACAGGTAGGCTTAACCTCTCTATTTTCAAACGTCGCAAAGTAAGTCGCCATTCTGCTGACGAGTCCTCGCTCCGCCAGCCTCACAACCTCTGAAATAAGGAGCACATTTTTATGAGCGCTAAACTTCTGAAAGCACCGACCTCATCGTCTGTCAGATTGATCAGTTTTACTAAGGCGAGAATTGTCCCCGGCATTGTCTCGGGCACGTGGATCCTCATCGTGACTGGAAATAAACCTTGTTGGAATATGACGGTCAGACTCAGTCCGCTGATCTATGTTCGCCGACCGGACTTCTGGGGCATTGAAGTTGTCGGATCGGTGCCGGGCTTCTGCTTGCCTGCAGTGGCACCGTACACGGTCTCGCTTCCGCTCGCTGGCATTACCGGAACAAGAGGAATCGAAGTCATCGGCTCAAATAAGAGACAGAAGATACTTGTGCCGGGAGCTTCAGGACCCATCTTGGCCGCGGCCGCAAAGAAGGCGGTAAGGAAAAGAGTGGCCAGGAAAGTAGTAACGAGGAAAATAGCGGCGCGGAAGAAGAAGTAGAGATACCGGTTGATTGAACCAAGACATTTGAGCCCGACGTCGGGTAGCATGGCGCTCGACGTCGGGCTCAATATCTATGATCATCCAAGTTTTTGCAGTCGCAGTTCGCGTGTTATGGCTGGCGCTCGAGTTTCCATATGTGCGTCGTTATCGCGTCGCCCCCACCCATGACTGGGACAGACAATCTGCAAAGCTTTGGGACGCCGCGAACCTTTTGGAACCACTGGGCCTCGTGCTCGGCTTTGTTGGAATCGGGAAGATCGAAACTGCGAATACACTTGTCGGCTCTATCGGCCTGGTGATGTTATTAGCGGGAATCGCTATTCGTTGGAGCGCGATCCGGACGTTGGGTAGATACTTCACCAGCATCGTTACCATCAAGAATGACCATCGACTGATTCGTAACGGCCTCTACAAACACATTCGGCATCCGGCATACACGGGAGCATTGCTTGCGCACCTTGGGTTAGGTTTGTCATTCGCTAATTGGTTTAGTATTGGCTTTAGCTCCATTCTTTTCTTTGTAGCAGCGTTTTATCGAATGCGGGTCGAGGATCAAGCACTCCGGGAAACGTTTGGTGAGGAGTATCTTGATTACTCTGCTTCCACAAGACGTCTGATACCACTGGTGTATTGATTAACCATGGAGTAACACAATGCCGACGACGAACTATAAGAACATCGATGAATACATCGCTGGGTTCCCGAAAGATGTTCAGAAGATATTGAAGAAGATCAGAGCGACAATTAAGAAAGCCGTGCCCAAAGCCGAGGAAGCAATCAGCTATCAGATTCCGACGTTTAATTTTCATGGATACCTGATCTATTTCGCTGCGTATAAGAATCATATTGGTGTGTACCCAGCGCCGAGAGGGGTCGAGGGGTTCAAGAAAGATCTCGCTCGCTATGGAGCCGGCAAAGGTACTCTCAGGTTCCCCTTAGACGAGCCTGTACCCTATGATCTAATCACTAAGATTGTAGAGTTCAGAGCCAAACAGAATGTAGAGAAAGCAAAGATAAAGGCCAAAGGGAAGAAACGATAACTATTCTTTGATGTTGAGGTGCAATATGCTCAAACTACGACAACTCAAGTGTTCGTTCTGCTACAAGAAAGAATCGCAAGTGCATAAGCTGGTCGCTGGACCGAGGGTCTACATCTGCGACGAGTGCTGCACCATTGCGAGTCGGATAATGTCCGATTCATCCAGAGACGCGCCCTCATCCAAGCCAACTGTTTGGCAAGAGATTCGTGCCCGGCTCGAGCATTTGAAGGGCATAGATCTATTCAGTGCGACGTGAGTTGATCTTCAAAGATCGATCAGAACGGGAGCGAAGCGACCGATTTCACTAACAACACGCTCAATTCATCTTGAAATCGGTCGCTTCGCCCCCGTTCTGTAGTTGAGCCACTCGAACGCTCTCATGACCATAACCATCCTCGAAGTCCCGCCTGACTCAGCCGATGCGATCCAACTCATCAGGGAACTCGATGACCATCTGCTCGCTCATCCTTATCCACCCCAAAGTCGGCATGCCTTTAGCGTCGATAAACTCGTGCGCGAAGGAGTCGTGTTCTTTATCACGTACTTTGAAGGACAGCTCGCCGGATGTGGCGGCGTAAAGATGTTGGATGACTACGGCGAGGTGAAGCGAATGTTTGTGCGTCCGATCCATCGTGGCAGAGGACTGGGAAAGGCAATGCTTAATCGTTTGGCTGAGTATGCTCAGAGCAATGGTGCGAAGGTGTTGCGTCTGGAGACGGGAATCTATGAGGTTGAAGCAATCGGGCTCTATGAAAGCTGGGGGTTTTCGCGTCGAACACCATTCGGCGAATATGTCGAGGATCCTTTGAGCGTTTATCTGGAAAAGCAATTAATGTGAGTAACCACTCCTTGTTTGCTGTCCCTTTTGGAGTAGCACTGCCACTGACCACGGACAACGGACTACGGCAGCCTGGAATTAAATAGGGTGATACGCCCCAGATACCCTTCACAGTTTGACTCCCATTACTATCTCCGGCTAAGCTCCAGCCCCAAAAGTCCCAGCTGGCAATATCCATTAAGGAGTGTTCCCCAATGAAGCGTATCTGTTGTTTCTTGGTACTCGTTCTCACCGGCCTCATTTTCTCCGTACAACAAACAAGTCGCGCAACCGGCCCCGGCCCGTCAGCAAACGGTGATTTTCAACTTGATGCAGGAGATGGTATCCCGCGCTATCTGCATTTCGACGCACGCGAAGAAGGTAATAACCACGGCAGTTTGACGTATAGTGATCCCTCCACAACCCCAGAAGGAGCGACTGTACCCGGTGTGCAGATGACAGTGACTTTCGATTGTGTAAAGGTCCAGGGCAATAGAGCCGTAATGGGCGGCGTGATCACAAGTTCAAATATCCTGGCGGCGATCAACAACCGCGCTCTCCTGGTGGTTGAGGATAACGGTGAGGGTATCGATGCGACCGCGCCAGATCGTCTAACCTGGGGAGTCTACCTGAACGTCACACGAGACTGGACGCCCAAGGACTCAGAACGCGAAGACGATAACGGAGCCTCGCTGACTTGGATAGCGACGGACTCCGAACGTCCAGATCTTCCAGGGATTCCTTCAAACCAGAGCACAACAGTACGTTGCGACAGTTTTCCGCTGTCCTCGTACGCCTTTGTCGACGTAGCACACGGAAATGGCAATATCCAGGTGAAGCCTAAGAACTAAGTCCCATTCCCTGAATCAACCTGATGAAGCGCGACTCGTGACGCAGACTGTCCAGGCGCGGATCAAGTTTCAACCACAACGGCCTTAGCGAACGATCTTGCAAACCTCGCTCAAGCCAGTCGAGAGCTTGAGAGCCCTCGCCGAGGCCGGCGTGCAAAACCGCGATACTGTAGGGCGGTACATAAGCCTCTTTCGCACGTTCGCGCAGGTCAGACAAGATTATTCGCGCCTCAGCAGTCTGGCCATTCTTCGCAAGCGCATGCCCTAACGCAGTCGTTGTGGCTGCGTCAGTCGGATCTGTTTCGCCAACCTTTCTAAACTCAGCGATCGCCTCTTTCGTCAGACCCAGCTGCTCCTCATTCAATCCCAACGTCACACGGGCCAAGGTGAAGTTTGGCTCCATCTCCAGGGTCTTACGGGATTGGGTAAGACTGTGGTCAAACTGATGACGGAAGAATAAGTAGAGAGCCAGGTTCGAATTAAGGCTGACTGAAAGAGGATCTAATTCCTGTGCACGCTTGATCTCAGCGTCGCCTTCATTCAGCCGACCGACAGCGAGCAGATAGAACGCATACCACTGATGTCCCTCGGAATAGTTTGGATCAAGCTGCAACGAGCGCCTGAATTCAGCATCAGCCCCGGCGAAATCCCAATCGTGGCGAAACTTTATGAACGCAAGCGTGGCATGTGCTTCGCCAAGAGTGTCGTCGATCTCAAGCGCTTTCATGACAGCGGCTCGTCCATGCGGAACCGCTTCTTTAGTCATCGGAATAGCAAACTCATTTAGTCGAATGTAGCAATCGGCGAGACCGGCGTAGGCAAGGGCATAATTCGAATCGATGGATAATGCGTGGTCGAAGTGCTCAATCGCTTTCTTAAAACCTGCCGCGTTCCTCTTGTTAAAGAAATAGCGACCCTGCAAGTACGATTCGTATGCTTTGGCATTTTCGGTGTAGTGCTTGCGCATTGACGCGGTTTGAGTGCCGGTCAACTGTAGAGTCAGCGATCGTGCGGCCTGAGCGGAGATTGAGTCCTGAAGCGCGAAGATGTTCGTGAAAGCTTCGTCGTACTGTTCAGCCCAAAGAGACGCGCCGTCTGACACTCGCAACAACTGAACGGTGACACGCACGCGTCCTCCTTCGCGCTGGACCTTGCCGTCCAGCACTGCTTCGACATCCAAAGCACGTCCCGCCGCCAAAGGATCCTGATTGCCATCCCCGTAACGTAGCACCGCACTTGTCGGCCTGACGGCAATCTGTTGGCTGTTACTGAGCTTTGTAATGAGTGCGTCCGCCATACCCTGTCCGATGTAGTTGTCTCCTGAGCCAGAGGTAAGGGATCGGAAAGGAAGGACGGCGAGCGTCTTGATTGTGGCGCTGGAGCTGCCTGATTTTGTTCTGGTCAAAAGCCAAAACAGGCCAACTGCCACGACTCCAACAAGTAGAAAACCAGCAAGCCACTTCCAACCCACGGACGGATGGGCGATCGCAACCGGCGCACTGCTTTCAGCCGTAACCTTTCTAACCTCACCCGCGAACCGATAACCACGCCGCGGTATGGTTTCGATGTACGCCTCTGATTCGGGACCGTCGCTCAGGGCTTTGCGCAGGACATAGATATTTTGTGTGAGGTTTCCCTCTTCGACAAAGCTATCGGGCCAGAGCTTCTGGATGAGTTCATCCTTTCCTAAAACTCGTCCGCTGTTTTCAACCAGCACCAGAAGTGTTTCAACGACCTTTGGTTTTAAGGGAATCGGCTTGCCATCGCGGAAAAGAAGACGGTTTCGGGTATCGATTCGGAAGGGACCAAATTCGTATAAATCCGTTGCTTGCTGCGACATAAAAGCGTTGAGCAATCGTTGAGAAACAATTGACCCTGCTGCTGAGGACTTCCTTGTGCGGAATCGGCGAAAGTCGTCGCTGCGAGTTCTTAGGAATGCGCCTGGGGAAACAAAACGAGAACCGACAGTCTAGCAAACACGGAATGAAGGGAGAAATGAAGAGAAATGAACCGCATGACAAACCTAACTCTGCTCATCGGCTTGGCATTGACGCTATCAACGTCCGTCACAGCACAAAGGAGAAAGGCCGAAACGCTCAATCAAGTCAGCTCGAGCTTTACTTCAGGAGACAGTGCTCGGGCGATTCCTCTGGAGATCGACAACAACATCCTTTTCCTGCGCGTCAGCGTGAACGGGTCGCGGCCTCTGAGATTCATCTTCGACACTGGCGCATCAGTTTCAGTCGTAAACTCGGAACTGCTGAAGGAACTGAAGCTGAAAGTTGAGGGGCAGGCCAGTGGGACGGCCACCGGTGGAAACATTCAAGTTGGATTGGTAAATGGTGTGTCGTTGAGTGTCGCAGGGGCCGAGGTAAGAAATCAGATCCTGGCAACCCTGGCGCTCGATAAGACACCTTGTGTTGAATTTGATGGAGTGATTGGCTACGACTTCATCAATCAATTTATCGTTGAGATTGACTATCCAAACAGTCTGATCAATCTCTATAACCCGCGAACGTATGTTTACCCTGGTCCAGGAAAGGTAGTGCCGCTCTTGATTGCTGGCAGGCGAACTCCACTCGCGGTAACAAACATTCTGCTCGAGGGAGGTCGATCCGTAGTCAGTCAACTCGAGGTCGACACTGGAGGCGACAGCGCATTCGTTATCAAGAGTCCGTTCGTAAAAAAACACGGTTTGACGCGATCGCTATCGACAAGTATTAAGGGTAGTGGCGTCGGCGCTGGAGGAGAACAGAACCGTCTCGTCGGCCGTGTCGAACGCGTGCAATTGGGACCGTTCACACTTGATAAGCCAGTGGTGAACCTTGAGGAAGAGAAGGAAGATAGCGGCGACGGAGAAGACGGCGACGGCATCGTTGGTGGCGAAGTACTGCGGCGGTTCAAGGTGGTACTTGATTACTCGCATCAGCGAATGATGTTGGAGCCGAATGCGGGGTTTAAGGATCCTTATGAAGTGGCGATGAGTGGTATCGGTTTCGGTTCCAACGAGGAAGACTGTAAGGATCGCAAGGTTCAAGAAGTGGAACCGAATAGTCCGGCATCGGCCGCGGATCTCCAGGTTGGCGACATAATCACAGCGATCGATGACAAGGGCATAAACGATATCCCTTCGAATGACTTCGAACAGCTGTGGAAACAGAACGGGAAAGAAATCAGGTTGACAATCAAGCGCGGGACTGAAATTCTGGAGAAAAGAATAATTCTAAGAAGACTGATCTGATGGACGACCTGCTAGAGATTATCCACTCTCCCGAGTTTGAAGAGACCGAGGGAATAATCGATCTGGCACGCGCCCGGATGGAAGGAGATCTCTTAATCCTTTCGTTCAACCTTATAGCAGGTGAGGCAATCCGGGAAGAGGATCAGGCATGGGAGGTCGAGTGCGCGACCGTGCTCGACCACATCTTGACGCTCGGGAATTGTACGGAGTTTTCACTTCACGATGATCACCCGCTGCTTTGGCAACACATCCATCCTGAGTGTTCAATCTCTTTCTACGGTGATGTCTCAAATGCCGAAGCTATTGTAGGGAACCTTTACAATCAACACGCCAAATTGGTTGGTCATTCGATTCCTTTCACTAGATTCCTGAATGGTAATCCACTTGATATGGTTCGCGGGCGCTACGGCATGTTTGCTGTTGGCCCGGCACCGTTGATGGAAGCGTACGCTACTGTGTTTGAAAGCGCGGGAATCAAAGCTGGCGTTAGTGAGCCACGGCCAGTCAGGTTCACAGGCGATGTGTTCACAGGCCCAAGTGAAATCGAAGTGCTGGTGCTGGGCCACAGAAGTTACGTGATCGCACAGAAGTTTCACGCCAGCCGAGCTGAAGACCAGTGGGGCTCGTAATGAAGCTTGGCATCATTATGATCTTCGTCACTGATCTTGCCGTGGCCAAGGACTTCTACTGCGATGTATTAGGCTTTCGGCTCCTTTCTGAAGATGCGAACCGGCTGGAGTTCGAGCATCCAGGGTCCAGGTTTGTGGCCTACAAATGTAAGACCAATGCGAACGTAGAAGCGTACAGCACGGTAGCACGCTCCGTTTTTGTGTTCGAAGTAACGTCTATCGAAGAGTGGATCAGGGAAATTCGTTCAAAAGGTGTTCGTTTCCTGCACGACGAACCCGCCGAGAACGAGTTTAGTCGGTATGCGGCGTTCGTCGATCCGTTCGGCAATGTTCACGAGGTTTACGAACCCAAGAAGTAAACTAATCCGCAGCGCTCAAACTTGGATAGAACCGCAAACGAGCTAACTAGAGCAGTTCTCAAAGAGCTCGTCTCACTGCCGCGACTCGATACACCATCTGTGCGCGCCCTCCGCAAACGCTATTCGGGTTTATTGCGACAAGAGCCGGGAAGATTTGTTTACCGTTTTGTGCTTTCACTTCTTGAAGCGGGAAGTTGGCCGGCACGTGTCATTGCGTGGGAAGTGCTGGCGACGCATCGAGCCGCATTCGAGTCTCTGAGCGACAGAGAAGTTGAGAAGATGGCTAACGGTTTGGATGATTGGGGATCAATTGATCTCTTTGGAGTAACGGTGTTAGGTCAAGCATGGCGTGAGGGACTGGTATCTGATAAAAAGATCCACGCCTGGACCAAATCTCCTGATCGTTGGCGGAGACGACTCGCACTCGTCGCAACGGTACCCTTGAATTCGAAAGCTCGTGGCGGAAGCGGCGACTCCGTTCGAACGCTTCGTGTGTGTCGCTTATTGTTAGACGATCGCGACGCAATGGTCGTGAAAGCGTTGTCGTGGGCGTTGCGTGAGTTGGCAAAGCAGCAGCCTACAGTAGTAGCCGAGTTTATCGAGTTTGAGGAGGATCGCCTCGCCGCGCTTGTGAAACGCGAAGTCAGAAATAAATTGAGGACTGGAAAGAAAACGCTTTGACATCTGAGGACCATCAAAGCCAAAACTATTGGGTTACGACATTCGAGAACCACGACAGGATAATCAACTGATTCAATGCTAACTCGACTGATAGGTGTAGTTCTTTTGCTTTGTCTATTCTTTGTGGGTGAGCAACAACCGACCAAGCCCCTGTTGGAAACGGGTGGCCGATGGCGTCTCGTGTGGTCGGATGAGTTTAACTACAGTGGACTACCAGATCCGTCAAAGTGGGACTACGAGGTTGGTGGTGGGGGCTGGGGAAATGACGAACAGCAATACTACACATCTCAGCGCAAAGAAAATGCTCGCGTTGAAAACGGAAAATTGATCATTGAAGCACGTCAGGAGCGATGGATCGGCAGAGACTACACATCTGCGCGCTTAGTCTCGAAAGGAAAAGGCGACTGGACCTATGGTCGTTTTGAAGCCAGCGCAAGGTTACCTTCCGGCAACGGTACCTGGCCCGCGATCTGGATGATGCCCTCCTTAAATAGTTATGGTAAGGGATGGCCCGATAACGGTGAAATTGATTTGATGGAGCATGTCGGATTTGATCCGAATGTAGTGCACGCTACAGTGCACACGCGCAAGTACTATCATCTAATTGGTACCCAGAAGACAGACACGATTTCTGTGCCAACCGCCACTTCAGATTACAACGTGTATGCGATCGAGTGGACTCCTGACGAGATTCGTTGGTACGTCAACGGCAACCACTATTTCACCTTCAGGAATGAACGATTGACCAATGAGAAAGCGGATTTCCGCGAATGGCCGTTCGATAAACCCTTTTACTTGATTCTTAACATTGCGGTAGGTGGGGCCTGGGGAGGACAGCGCGGAATCGACAAATCGATTTGGCCGCAGCGACTTGAAGTCGATTACGTGCGAGTTTATCAGGCAGCCCGATAGATAAAGCATGTTGAGATGGATGGGATCACGATCGTCGAGTACTCTCCTCGTTATGGGCCTGAGCTCGTTCGGATGTGGCGAGCTAGCTTTGAACAAGGTGTCGGGCTAACCGACCCGCATCCTTTGGTAGATCAACTTCGCGCTCTTGAAGAGAAGATTGTTCCCCAGAACCGCGTGCTCCTGGTTCTGGATACGCGCACGTCCGCAGTGATTGGTTTCCTGGCGTACACCTCGGAGACTGTTTCCAATCTCTATGTTCACGTCGATCATCAGGGTAAGGGGATTGGTTCGATGTTGCTGGATATCGCGAAGAACGATTCCAGCGGTCTACTCCGGCTTTTCACGTTCGAGGCGAACACTCGAGCCCAACGGTTCTATGAACAACGCGGATTCAGGATCATCCGCCGTGGCTTCGAAGAGTTCTGGCAGTTAGCGGACATTGAATATGAGTGGAATGAATCCGGCCACACTAAATAGACCCGTGCGCCACAACTTCACTTCAAAGGCGTTTGCGGCTAACCTTATTACCTGACCCAATTCTGCAGGAACTTCGGAGGTTAGAAATGACTGTCGTTAAGACCCTTTTACTGTCTCTTATGCTGGTTGCCGCAGGAATGATCACGCTATCAGCGAGAGCCGCAGACGTGCCGACCGTCGGTGCAGTGGCGCCAGAGTTTAATCTGACCACCAATGAAAGCAAGCAAGTAAGTCTCAAAGATTTTCATGGCAAGTGGGTGGTGGTTTACTTCTACCCGAAGGATTTCACGTCAGGCTGCACGCTGGAAGCCCGTAACTTCCAACGTGACCTCGCGAAATACGAGCAGATCGGTGCTGTGATTCTTGGTGTGAGCATTGACACGGCGGAGTCGCACAAAGAGTTCTGCGCAAAAGAAGGACTGAGTTTCAAGCTCTTATCTGATCCTGACGCAAAGGTGTCCGGTGATTATGGCTCGATTATGGATTATCAGGGAAAGAAATATTCCGCCCGAAACACGTTCATCATCGATCCAAATGGAAAGATCGCGAAGGTCTTCATGGGCGTAAAACCCTCCGGTCATAGCGAAGAAGTATTGGCAGCGCTGGCTGAGTTAAAGAAGTAATTCTCAACTCGCCGGGGACGTATCTCACCTTGGTTGCGGGATGTAGAACACGCAGGAATGTGGCGCGAGAGATGAACGAATAATTCGCCTCAAGCGCCACGAACTTGCGGGCACCCCGATTTGTAAGACTCTCTTGACCGGCCCAACACCTCTATTCAAAGATCCGCGCCTCGTGCGGATGGCAACGTTCCTCGCATCAATTGGTATCGAGATGCGCCCGGGGAAGGTTGAGGTAGAGACGCTCTTTCCAGGTAACCTGATCCAGAACGGTTCATTGATTATCGAGGAACCGGTACTTGTCGCGCCCGGCGATGCATTGCATGAAGCGGCACACATTGCCCTGTCACCCTCGGACCGACGAGCGAATGGTTCAGGGTTTCTGGATGATGCGGATGACGGCGAAGAGCTGGCTGCTATTGCGTGGTGCTGGGCAGCGCTACTGAACCTGCAGATTGAGCCCGAAGATATCTTTCATCCAACCGCCTACAAACGCGGTGCTGATTCGCAAACCATTATTGATGCAGCGCGGCGCGGCGTGTATATCGGGTTTCCTCTGCTTCAGTATTGGGGAATGTCATTTGACGAAAAGAATGCGTTGGAGCGTGGAGTGGAACCGTTTCCGCATATGGTCAAGTGGGTTCGAGATTGAATCATCCGGAACGCATGTTGTTTCATCTCAGCGAAGACGGCGGTATCGAGAGATTCGACCCGCGACCTTCTCACTACACCTCGTATCCTGTTGTATGGGCCATCTCGTCCGATCGCATGTGCAACTATCTGGTTCCACGCGATTGTCCGCGAGTGACTTACTATGCTGGACCTAAGACCACCACTGAAGATGTAGTCCGATTTCTCGGTGGAAGCAACGCAGTAGTTGCAGTAGAAGCTGGATGGTTTGAAAGGATAAGGCGCAGTCGTTTGTTTTGCTACCATCTGCCTCCGGAAACCTTTGAGTGTTTGGATGCTTGCGCCGGTTACTTTGTCAGTCGTATTCCAGTTAAACCCGAGCATGTCGAAGTCTTCGACGATTTAATCGCCGAATTGCTCAAACATGACGTCGAACTACGTGTTACTCCGGAGTTATGGGCGCTGCGAGATGCGGTGGTTGCATCTTCTCTCGAGTTCTCAATCATCCGAATGCGCAAGGCCGCCGGACGAACAGTTGAGGTCTGACCAGGGACGCACGGTGAATTGAGACCAAGTGAACGAGGTGTCGCGCTTTGGAAACATTGAAAGGACGAGTTTCTAATATTAAACGCGATGTTGAAGTCGTCGGGCCCGACTATTCCAACGATAGCTACTCTAGTGGCTCGACTACGGATGTTACTACGTTCATGTTGGCTGGAAGATCGATGAAGTTCAAATCCAGTCGGGCCACCTACGATGCAATCGCAGAAGGTGATGAGTTGATCGTTGCTGGTAAACCCGGCAAGACCGTTTTCGACATCACAGCCTACAAGAATCTCACCAAAAATCTGACGAGCTATGAAGGCAGACGCTCACCAATTCGAGTTATCGCGATTGCAGTTATCGTCCTGGGAATTGTGGTCACCGCTGGTCTTTTCTTCATTGGGAATTCACCTATGCAGTTGGTGTTTGGTCTTCCGTTTCTAATCGCCGGCGGCCTCCTGCTTTACATCGACTACAAGTACAGTAGGGCTATCAAAGCTATTGAGAGTTACAGATAGGGTTGGAGGTCCGTCGAACTTCTTCAACGTACAGTTCGTTAGCAGCAGTTAATAAGGAGCAGCAGGTCCGAGCCACTAATGTATTGTCCACAATGTAGTCAGCAGCAGATTTCCGATGA
Organism: Pyrinomonadaceae bacterium; assembly: GCA_035491875.1. Taxonomy (GTDB): domain Bacteria; phylum Acidobacteriota; class Blastocatellia; order Pyrinomonadales; family Pyrinomonadaceae; genus PSRF01. The sequence continues at coordinate 17,163 of DATJKB010000034.1, forward strand.
AATGCGTTTTTGCTCGCGTTGCGGCTTCCCGCTCGGCAACGTGATGCAGTTGGTCGCCAGCGGAGGCGAAGTTGCTACGCCTGAAGCGCCGAAGAAACGCGAACGATCACCAATGAGGGGCGTGAGGCAGGGTACATGGATAATTCTGGGAAGTTTCATTTATAGCCTTTTTGTTGCAGCCCTTTCTATTGCAGATGAAGATTTTGCCGTTCTTTTTTTGGTTTCCCTTGTAGCATTCTTAGCAGGATTCGTTCGACTGCTTTATGCCGTATTCGTTCAGGATCGTCGTGAGCGCAGACAACAAGAGTCTCAAATGAATACTCCCGGCGCGATTCCAGGATACGCTACAGGTAATGCCCGTTATCAATTAGGCCAACCCTCAGGTGTGCCGGTTGATAGTTTTACACGACCCATCAAGACAACCGCCGAAGTGGTGCAACCTCCAAGCGTAATCGAAAACACTACGCGCTTGCTTGATGACGAAGAACCGAGTCGCAAGTAATGCTCGACCTTGACCAGCGAACGAGAAGGTCACTCGTTGCAGTGTCGCCGCACCATCTGCGGCTCCCAAAACCGAACAAAGACTCAACTCCTCTTATTCTCCGCAACCTTTAGGTTGGGGTCAGATGGCCCAGGGATTAAAGGCAAACCATTTTAATGGTTTACCTCACACTCACGATCGGAAACCATTGAAATGGTTCTGGTGTATTTTCGGGGCCTTGATCCCCCAACCTAAAGGTTGGGGAGAATAAGAGGAGTTGAGCGACTCTCTCGAGAAACCCATATCACCTTGCTTGCGTAGTAGGATTGCCAATTCGAACCCAACCTAAAAGGAGAACTTATGAGATCCTTCTTTTCCTCTGCGGTCGCTTCATACCGCGAATTCAAAGCCGCAAAGAAGAAAAGCAAAGCTTATCGGATTACACGCAGCGTCATTCTTTTAGCCAGCGTGGCATTTATTCTCCTGCTTAGCTTTCCTCAACTCTTGTTTGCTCACGAGCTTTCCTACAACAACTTCAAGGTCTATTCTCGGGAACCGATTGACCAAAATGTGACTGCGGTTCTAGACAAGGTCGAGGCCAGGTTGGCGTCGTCTCCGTTGAAGAACGACGAAGTGAAGCCAAGGGTTTTTCTCATCAACAACTTCCGCTTGTACTCGATGCTCAGCCTCTATCTCGGCGCCAACTCATTTGCCAAGGGATATGCAATGCTTCCCACCGATAACATCTTTATGAATAAGTCAGACATCGCGCAGGATCTCGTTTTTCGAAATTCGTCAGCAAACAACTCCCGGAGTTTTAGTGGAGTCATCGCTCATGAGACAACGCACCTC
>DATJKB010000035.1:0-8875 GCA_035491875.1 Pyrinomonadaceae bacterium
TATTTCATGATGAGCGAGGCGGATATGAATGCTGCGATGCGTGCGCCGTTCGTGAGTTTCTGTACCGATAGTGGAGCGCGGGCGACGGATGGACCACTAGCGGGATCAAAATCACATCCACGCGGATGGGGCAGCTATCCGCGAATACTCGGTCGTTACGTGCGTGATCAGAAGTTGTTATCGCTCGACGCAGCTATTCATAAGATGACGGGCGCCCCGGCCGCCCGTGTTGGCATTCGCGATCGTGGTTTGTTGAAAACCGGTCTCTTCGCCGACATCACCATTTTCGATCCAGACCGAGTTATGGATCGCGCGACTTTTGAAATGCCAAATCAGTATCCGGAAGGCATTCAATACGTACTGGTGAATGGTCAGATCGCGGTCGATGCGGGGCAACGCACACCAGTGTTGTCGGGACGGGTAGTTCGCGGACCGGGTTATCGAAAATAAAAGAATAGAACTCGGGCCTGGTCCACCTTTTGATCGCTAATTACTATTGAGCTTTCTGATCATGTCATGCGCCTCTGCGTTCTCTGCATCCCTGCGTTCTCTGCGTTTTCCTTGGGTACATGAAAGACACTCAATAAACGATGATCGGCGGATCCAACATTTGTTGAGTGCGGCTGAATTCGTCCAAGGTAAACGCAGAGAACGCGAAGAGGCAGAGAACGCAGAGACCGCACAGAGTACGTAGAGAAACTAGCCACAAGTGCATCGTGTCGAGTTCAGATCGAGCCAACGATCTTCCGGTAGTCAGCTTCAGAAAAAGCCTTCAACGTCTCTGTTTGCAAATTGCCTAGCGAGCCGAGCTTAAGCATGGCCCTGGCGTAGGTGTCGTCGTCAGGAGCTTCGATGACGCAAACAAGATCGTATCGACCCATGGTCAGCCAGGTGTCTTTGATCTTGAGTCCGATCTTCTCGAACTCCTTTCGACCCGAGTCAAGACGGTTCGGGCTGTCTTTGACGTTGGCAATTCCCTGCGGCGTCCATCTGAAAAGACCAATGTAAGTTGGCATTTGAGATTCTCCTTTCGTGAATCGTGAATCGGGAATCGTAAATCGCGAGTGGTAGCTCACTCTCTGCGTAACCTCTGCGTTCTCTGCGTCTCTTGCGGTGTTCCTTCAAGAGTCATTTCCAAGACGCGCAAAGGAACAAGGCTCATCCCTTTTTGCTCCGTGTAGTTGTAAATTGCGCAAAAACCGCAAGAGACGCAGAGTACGCAGAGGTCACGCAGAGAGTTGAGCTACCATTCGCGATTTACGACCTTACACTTTGATAAAGACCCTCTTCCGATATAACAACCACATCAAAAACAACCAGAGCAAAATAAAACTGATCGCATAAGCCAGCGACGCACGAATCGGGGGCGCCCACGATAAAAACAGATTGCGAAAGATCCAACCTTGCGCTGAGATTGTTCGGCCATCGGGTTGCGGAATTTTGACCAGACCCATCAGTTTTGCCATCAATCCTGTTCCCACAAACAACGCGATGGCATTAACGCCAAACACGACAAAGGGCCAGGCCCAACGTCGATGGCCCTTGATATCAACGAGCCAATAACAGAGCGCGAGCAGCTGGAGCGCGAGCCCGCCGGTGAAGAACACATAAGAACTGGTCCACAGAGATTTATTGATCGGAAAGAATGCATTCCACGACCAGCCAATCGCTACGCACATCGCTCCCACGACGAATAACCCGGCCAGTTTCTCAAGCGAGGTGCGCTCGCTTCGAAGCCATTGCCCCGTTAGCACTCCGAAGAGTGTCGTTGCGATTGCCGGTATTGTGCTAAGTATGCCTTCCGGATCGTAAACCTTTCCCTGTTTCCAGATATGTGGTCCGAAGACGCCACGATCAATCCAGGATGCGAGACTTCCTTCCTTACTTAAATCGCCAATCGCAAATCCGGGCGCATGCAGCTTCGTCATTAGAAACCAGTACAGAATCAGCAAAGCAATCGCGATGATCAGTTGCATTCGCCAGCGCGTGGTCAAAAAGATCAGCGATGCGAACAAGTAGCAAACAGCAATGCGTTGCAGCACCCCCGGGATCCTGATGTCGGAGAGATGAAAGTAAGGAAAGCCATTTAGAAACAGGCCCAGCGCGAAGATGATCAAGGTGCGACGGACCACCTTAATATACAGGTCTCGGTTTGAGCCGCCGGCTTCGACCCGCCTCCCGAATGCCAGCGGAATCGCCACCCCAACGATGAAAAGAAAGAACGGAAAGACTAAGTCGGTTGGCGTCCAACCGTCCCACTGAGCATGAGCGAGCGGCCAATAGATCGCGCTCCACGTGCCGGGATTGTTTACCAAAACCATTCCAGCGATCGTGATGCCGCGGAAGACATCGAGCGAGACTAAGCGACTGGGGGAAGGAATATTCATTATATCTCAGGGATGCAGCCGCAGATTTTCACAGATAAACACGGATCAGACAAAAAGGGATGTTCTGATTTGCGTTTATCTGTGAAAATCTGCGGCTGCATCTTCTGTCTCACGGCATCCTCTGTGGCGTTGCCGGCGGCAGTCTTGGTCCAAGGCCAAACTGTTCCGGGTTCGGCAGTATCGAAGTCGTATCGTAAGTCCGAACCGCTTCATCGAGTGCGCGACTCTTATCAAGCCACAGCGCGATGGCATTGTCGTATCGAGCTAAGACGCTCTCCAGCCAAAAGCCGCGATTCTCGGCCAACCATTGTGCTCGGTACGCGTTCTTCAGCTCGCCCAACTCTTCGGCCATTTCACGCAACTGGTTATAAATTGGACTATAGTAGCGGCGCAGCCGCCGCGCCTTCGCACGATCACCAAGATTGAGATACGCGTCCCAGTATTCCCGGCTCAGCTTTTCAACGGTCTGCGCCCGCCTACCCAAATGATCAAACCGCTCTGCTGCAAAAATCATCACCGGAATCATCGACGCATTGCGTCTCGCGCGTTGTCGATTTCGCAATAGCGTTTCGTGTGCTGCTTCGACTTGAAGTCGCATCTGCCTGATCTTTTCCGCGTTCGCACGCGCATCGTTCTGAAAAGCCGTTGTAAATGGATCTCGCCAAAAAAGGTCATCGCTTGTCCGTATCCCCATTCCAGTATTCACACTTCCCAACGCATGAATCACACCGACAAATTGATCACCATCGTTGCGGAAGAACGCCCAATCGAACTCGCGATCAAATACTTTCTGGTCCACTGCCTGCTGTTGCCACGAAGCAGCGGCGCCAAGCACGATGCCATACCACGTCATTTCAAAAAGCGACTCACCATCGTCGTCCCAGGTTGTGTTCAGCATTCCTTGCGAGCCTGCCACCTGGCCGTCACGAACGAAGTTGATAATGTTCTTTGAAGACGAATCGACGTTTGGAAATATCTGATTCCAACCCCACACGCCTGGACAAATCCACTGCTCGAGTCCTGCATCTTTGAATGGCTTGATGCGCGACTCGTAACTATCGCGCGGTGCATAGTCCCAGTTAGCGACGATCATCTCCTTTGGAACCTGTCCAATTAGATCCGGATGGTTCAAAGCGATGTCGCCCCAGAACATCAGCTTGCGGTTGTAAGGCTTCAACAAATCCCGCACGCGGTTGAGGTGCTCAAAATAAACAGCACCAACTCCGCGGGTACGCGCTGCTTCACGACTCTGACCTTCACCCAACTCGAAAGTTTCATCTTCGCCAATGTGAAAAAACTTTCCGGGAAACAATTCGTTTAGTTCGCGATACCAATCGGCGATTAACTTGTAAGTACCTTCCTGCTGCGGGGAGAGCACGTCGCCATACGGAGTTTCGGCAAGTGGGTTGTACTTCTCCAGTTTCAGCGCCTTGTGAAGATGACCGAACGTTTGTTGTTCTGGAACTATTTCGACGTGATACGAGCGCGCATATTTTAGAATCTCGCGTATCTCGTCGGGAGTAAGCGAACCGCCGGTTGGCCCAATCAGCGGATGATCGACGCTGGAAAAGGTGTGCTCCATATAAAAGGAGTGAAGATTGAGCTTGAACGCGGCGAGTGTGCGAATTTGACGTTTGATGTAGTCGAGCGTAGGAACCGGGCCACGACTAATATCGTCTGAAACACCCCGCCAACGCATTGCCGGCCAGTCAACAATACGCACTCCGGGGATGTATGCATCCGTTGCGCTGCCACGCACAAGCTGTTTTAGAGTTTGCAGACCGTAAAAGACACCAGCCGCCGTCGAACCGCCAATAATTACGCCACCACTCCCCGCCACCAGAACATAACCTTCCTCGTGCAAGTTCTCGGGCACGCTGACACCGGCGGATCGCAAAGCGGTTTGAATTACCGGCAGTTCGAGTTTGCCAATCAAGATCGATCGACGACTTCGACGGCCCGTGCGAATGGTGACGTCGCTTGTTTGTTTCAGATCTTCAATGAAGTCGCGCGCTGCAAATTGATCGTCAACGGAACGCGGATCGGCGAGAGCGACGCGTGTGGAACGGTCGATTCTCAAACGTTCTGTCGTTGTGGATAACTGACGAGGCCGAGGAATTAAAGATATGCTGGCGTCACTTTCCTGCGCCTGGACCAGTAATGTCGCAAACAGAAAAATAATGAGAACTGCATTCAGACTCTTGATCGAGGTTCGTGTTAAAGTGTTCAGCATCGCCTTGACGATCTAGTTATTAATAAAGGACAGGGTTTTGGAAAGGCGAAGAGTATTTAACTGAAAAGGTCGGCGAAGACAAGCACTTCGAGCTTAGTGCTTTGTACTTTGTGCTTTGATCTTGGTCCCTAGGCAGTTGTCCGTTGTTAGTGGTCAGTTGGAGGGGAGACGCAAAACAAGCCAACGGACGACTGACAACGGACTACGGGCAACTGACCACGGACCACGGAGAACGATGTCATTAATGCTCCAGGAAATCGCTGAGCAGCCCGCGGCACTCGAGCGAACGATCAAAAATGAACGCGGCAAGATTTCCACGCTGGCACAATCTTTACGAGCGCGCGACATCGACTTGATCGTACTCGTTGCACGTGGCAGCTCGGATAATGCAGCTCTGTTTGGTCGGTACCTGTTGGAGATCACCACAGGTATTCCCGTCTCACTTTCGGCTCCCTCTGTCCACACGATCTACAACGCAAAGCTAAAAATGGGGCACGCGCTCGTTGTTGGAGTGTCACAGTCAGGCGAGGGGGAAGACATCAATCGCGTGCTCGAGAACGCGCGTGCTAGCGGAGCACTTACAGTAGGCATTACGAACGAGCCACGGTCAACGATGACCACTCTCGTGGATGAAACGCTCTTGATGCATGGCGGTCGAGAGAAATCGGTCGCCGCGACAAAAACGTTCACCGGTCAGATGCTGCTCTTTTATATGTTGGCGGCTGAGTTAAGTAACACGCCGCTGCCGTTTTCATACGAGAGCATTCCAAACTTTGTCGATCGCGCGCTTGAGCAAAAGTCGGCAATCAACGAGCTGGTCCAACGTTACGTCTTCATGGAGAACTGTGTCGTAGTCGGTCGCGGTCTCGCTTACGCAAACGCTTACGAACTGGCGCTGAAGTTAATGGAAACGTGTTATGTCGTCGCAGAACGTTTTTCTTCTGCAGACTTGCTCCACGGTCCACTGGCGATGGTCGAAAGACATTTCCCGGTAATTCTGTTCGCGCCACCCGGAGTGATGTTACCGGGCGTTAAGAGTTTGATTGAACGACTAAATGAGTTACACGCCGACACGCTCGCGATCACAAGTGATCTCGATGTGGCATCGTCTTGTACGCGATCGATTATTATGCCGCGCGAGATCGATGAGTTTCTTGCACCGATTCCTTATATTGTGCCGGGCCAACTGTTCGCCGCGATGTTGGCTGATGCAAAAGGACTCGATCCTGATTCACCGAGGTCTTTATCGAAGGTGACGAGAACGCTCTGAACTCTTTGGAGTGCGGCGACTTGACGCCGCTTTACTCCTTGAAGATATTCCGAAATCGGGAAAAGCGGCGCCAGGTCGCCGCACTCCAAATCATGAACATTGAATTAAAAGCCGCTTCTCATAGTCCTATTTACATGCAAGTTCGCCAGCAGATAGAGACGCAGATACAAAGCAAGCAGCTCTCGTCAGGTGAACCGCTTCCGTCTCCAACGGCACTGGCGCAAAAACTCTCAGTCGACAAAGGAGAGATTCAACGCGCGTATTTTGAGCTGGAACAGAGTGGCCTGGTGAAAAAGACGACCGGAAAGGATTTTTTGGGAAAAGCAAAAACCACCTATTCAGTGGCGTAATGCATGTCGCATCATCGACCCCATTAATCGCGAGACGATCTCACTACAGTCAGGTTACCGTCATGAATCAATCGACGGATGTTCTGCACGTTGCCTCTCCCCTTGCCAATTGCAATCGTCGAAACCTTACGGGCTCGGCGAAACCATTCCCTCTTGTGACGAACCCAACTAGCGCGTGATATCCTCCTGAGTTGGGTTACAACGCTTAATTTGGAAATGCGAAAGTGGCGGAATTGGCAGACGCGCCAGACTTAGGATCTGGTACCGAAAGGTGTGGGGGTTCGAGTCCCCCCTTTCGCACCACTTTTTTGTCCGTGATCAGTTGTCCGTTGTTAGTTGTCCATTGCACATGATTCGATATTGATTTGTGCACGATAACAACCGACAACTGACAACTGACAACGGACTACGGACAACTGACAACGGACTACGGACAACTGACAACGGACTACGGACTAATAAATGAAGTCGGAACTAATTAACGTCTCTCCTACTCGCAAGGAACTCAACATACAGATCGAACCACAGCAGGTGCGTGAAGTTTACGATCGCATCAGCGAGCAATACGTGCGGGTGGCGAACGTGCCAGGCTTTCGCAAAGGACACGCACCGCGTTCAGTTGTTCGCACACGCTACAAGAGTGAGATCCGCGGCGACGTGTTACGTGAGCTACTCCCCAACGCCGTTCACGACGCGATTTTAGAAAACTCGCTGAACGCGATTGGGGAGCCCGAGGTTCATCTCGACAATCCTGAAGAATTAGAAAAGCTCGGTCAGGAACCAATCAAGGTGAAAGTCGGCGTTGAAGTCCTGCCGGAAGTGACCCTTGGTGAATATAAAGGACTCGAGGTCACGCGAAAGCAAAGACCGGTTAGCGACGAAGACGTCGAAAGAATGATTGAAGGATTGCGTGATGGTTCCGCCTCGCTGCAACCCGTTGAAGATCGGGGGTCACAGGCTGGAGATACTGTCACCGTTAATATTGTTGGCAAGATTAATGATCGTCCGGATGAAGAAGACATCAAGGCGAATGAAGTCGACGTGTTAATCGGTGCCGAGGGGGTACAACAGGAGTTTACAGAGAATCTCACTGGCGTAAAACCAGACGAGAGTCGGAGTTTTACTGTCACCTACCCCGAAGATTTCAAGACGAAAGAGCTTGCCGGTCGAACAGTTGACTACACGGCTGAAGTGACAGCCGTAAGAACAAAAGAGCTTCCCGAAGTGGATGACGAATGGGCAAAGAGTCTTGGCGAAGAGTTTGAATCGGTCGACAACGTACGAACCAAGATTCGGGAAGACCTCGAACAAAGATCAGTTGCAGAAGCAGATGGTCGGGTGCGCGGGGAGATCATGAAGAAGTTACTTGAAGCGCATCAATTCGAAGTGCCGCAGAGCTTGATTGATCAGCAAACCAACTATCGACTCGAAAGTGTAATGCGCGACATGATTCGCCGCGGTGTCGATCCACGCGTTGCCGGCTTAGATTGGCAAGGCGCGCGCGAAGAATTGAAGGGACAGGCGGAAGACGATGTGCGCGCGACGCTCTTGATGGAACAGATCGCGCAGAACGAAAAAATAACAGTGACCGACGAAGAAATTGATGCTGAGATCGAAACGATCAGCATCATGTCACGACAACCAAAAGAGCAAGTGCGGGCTGCCTTGACAAAGGATGGGGGCGACCGTAGCATCGCGCAAAGATTGCGCAATCGCAAAGCGCTCGATCTTTTAATCGCAAATGCTGAAGTGAAAGAAGAAGAATGGAGCGACGAAAACATTGAAGATTGATGATTGTAGATTTTAGATTGAAGCTTTGCTCGTCGTTCAATCTTCAATCTACAATCTTATGTAATTATCCCCAGATGAGGTTTTTGCATTTATGGCTTTAGTTCCGATGGTCGTTGAGCAGACGTCGAGAGGTGAGCGTGCCTTCGACATCTACTCACGACTTCTTAAAGACAACATCATTTTTCTTGGCACACCCATAGACGATCAGATCGCAAACCTGATCGTGGCCCAACTGCTATTCCTCGAAGCCGAGGATCCAGAGAAAGATATCAATCTCTATATCAACTCACCGGGCGGCTCAATCACTGCCGGTATGGCGATCTACGACACGATGCAGTTCATCCGTCCGGACGTAACCACTATTTGTGTCGGCCAGTGTGCGTCGATGGGAGCATTGCTCCTCGCGGCCGGTGCAAAAGGAAAACGGTTCGCCCTCCCAAATTCCCGAATTCTCATTCATCAGCCCTCAGGCGGCTCTCAAGGTCAAGCTACAGACATCCGCATTCAAGCAGAAGAAATCCTGCGAATGCGCGAATTGACGTCACAGATAATTGCCAAACATACGGGTCAGTCGTACGACACCGTCGAACGTGATGTTGAACGCGATAAAATTATGTCTGCCATGCAGGCTAAGGAATATGGTTTAATAGACGAGGTCATCGCGCACCGGGAGTAATCGCGCGGATGCCCATCGTCAGAGTAGCGCAACTAATTCGATCCTTCGCCCCTTCTAAGGAGCTCTCCTTCAAACTATGGTGAGACGAACTGACGACACGTTGCGATGTTCCTTCTGCGGGAAGTCGCAAAATGAAGTTAAGAAACTCATTGCCGGACCGACTGTCTA
>DATJKB010000036.1:0-4230 GCA_035491875.1 Pyrinomonadaceae bacterium
CAGAAGTCGGTTGAAGGACGCAACTTTGAAGCTCGCAAACACCTGCTTGAATACGACGACGTGATGAACAGGCAGCGCGAGACGATCTACGGCTTGCGGCGCCAATTGATGGAAGAACCGGATCAGCGCGAATACCTGTTGGGGGATCCACCCTCTGCAGGCGTGGCCTACGATCTCCTGTCTGACATCACCAAACAGTATTTGAATCCTGATGTTTCAGTTGATGCCTGGGACGTCGCGAACTACCAGATTCAAATCAAGACGATTTACGACCTCGACGTCGATAGTGAGCGCATCGACATTTCGAATCTGGCGTCGCAGGAGGTTGTCGATGCGATCTGGGAACGACTGAAAGTTAAGTACTCATACAAGGAACAACAGATCGGCCCTGAGGCGATGCGCACGTATGAGCGCATCATTATGCTCAACATCATCGACGCGCAGTGGAAGGACCACCTGTTATCGCTCGATCACTTAAAACAGGGCATCGGGCTCGTCGGTTACGGACAAAAGGATCCGCTCGTCGAGTACAAGAAACAGAGTTTCGATCTCTTCCAGGAGATGCTTGATCGTATCGACACAACCACGATCCGATCGCTCTTCAATCTACAGGTCGTTGCGGAGCAACCGCCTGAAACGTTGCGACAACGTCGGATGGCACGTCGGCCGGCGTCGTTGACCTTCACTGGACCAAACCAGGGCGCGGCGCCCGCTGGCGAAGAGGACGGGAAAGTAAAGACCGTCGTCAGGGATCAGCCGAAAGTGGGACGCAACGAACCATGCCCGTGTGGCTCGGGGAAGAAATACAAAAAATGCCACGGCGTTGCCGGCTGAGTGGGTATACAACTCTAAAGAAGTCACAACGAAGCTACGGCTAATTTCAAAACCTGAACCGTCATAAAGTTCGTGCCCGCAATCCTAAACGGACAGTCGGTATCAACGCTGATTCAACTCGAATACAACTTCAACCTTTACTGAAAAGTTGTAGACAGTCTTCACGCAAATCCGATAAGTTGAAACTCACCTATTCTCTCGCAAAGCGAGATCTTGTTCTGACTACTGAAACCACTTCAACGCATCCAGTCGTAAAGGCGATTATTGACGGCGCCGCTCCGCGGAACGCGATGCTAGCTGCTGCCAGTGGTCTGCTACCTCTGCCTCAAAACGACCTGTTGGAAGCTCTTGTCTTCCTTCGGCAAAGCGCTGACCAGGAAATCGCTACTGCGGCACTCGAAACCCTTGAAGCGGAAGACAACGACGATCTACTGGTTATTGCAAAGATCGATACGACGTCGCCGCGTGTGCTTGGCTATTTAACTTCACGCGCAAGTGCGCCACGCGAACTGTACGAAGCTGCAATCCAGAATCGCAGCACTCCCGATGAAGCGCTCGCAGACTTCGCTACGTCGACGAGTGACAGCGCATTGCTCGAGCTAATCGCGCTTAACCAGGAGCGACTGGTTCGATCTCCGCAATTGATCGAGGCGATTCTTGCGAATCCAGCACGAAACTCGGAAGCAGAACGGCGGGTGCGCGAAACTAAGAAGGAGTTTTTTGAGAAGGAGCGCGGCGCTCAACAAATTGCCGCCGAGCTGCGCGCGCAAGGGAAAGTTGCCGCCGCCGAGTTCTTCGAAACAGCCGACCTGACGACCGACGACGGAGGTAAACTCAGTCTCGAAGATGCGTGGTTGATTGCGGAGCACATTGAAGTAACCGACGCTGATATCGACGATTCATGGTTACCCGCAGAGCGCTATGAAGAGCTTCTCGGTGAGACGCCTGAGGAAAGAGCCGCCGCAGTTCAGCGAATTGTTGAGAGTGAGCGAATAGAGACCGGGAGCATATCGAGCGAGCGAGTTTCGATGATTCGCAGGCTGATGCTCATGAACACGCGTGACCGCATGAAACTCGCGATGAAAGGCGATCGTGAAGCACGAACGATCCTCGTCAGAGATTCCAATCGCATTGTTTCAACTGGAGTCATTAACAATCCAAGGATCACGGAGCAGGAAGTTGAGAATATCGCCGCAATGCGCACGGTTTCTGACGAGATCCTGCGCCTCATCTCCATGAATCGCGTTTGGGCACGATCGTATTCGATCATTCATAACCTCGCGAGAAACCCGCGCACACCCATCCCCACCGTCTTGAACGTTCTTCAGCGAATTCGCACCAAGGACCTGAAAAACCTCTCTCAGAATCGTAATGTGTCGGAAACTGTGCGCCGCCAGGCAGTGCGCCTTGTAGGTGTCCGCACGGGAGACTAAAACGCGTGGCGTGCTGTGTTTTCCTTCGCACGAGTCGATACTCGACCCGCAACTGTTACAAAGCTTTTGCGAAAAAGTTAATAATATCCTTGACAGGTCACGAACTGTCGGTATAATTTCACACAAGACCGAGCAACAACTGAATGCTTGGCAGTTCTTTTTAACTGCAAGGGTAGGTGGGCTAGCGGTGCCCGCATGAATAATCCGGCTTTATCTTAGCCCGCAAAACGCACCGCCTGTTCTTCAGAATTGTCTTTTCATCGACGATTCTCGGTTCCTAAGCTCTGCCACCCTGATTTGCCCGAACCTACCCGTAAAGTTTTTGGCCCGCCGGTTCTTACGAATCGGCGGGCCCCTCTCTTTTTAGGTAAAAACTGACTCAATCCCGAACCTTAGCCAGGTCTTCCTTGAACACCGATAGATCCTGACTGTCTGGTTCTTCGGCCAGGCTGCCACTCATCCTCCTGAACAGGCGCTCATATTGATCGACAACAGTTTCCCAGTCGTACCACCTCTGCACGCGCATTTGCGCACGGTTCCGGTATGACTGAACGAGAGATCCGTCACGCAGCACTCGGCGTAGTTTCTCAGCCAGATCGAATTCATCATTGTAGGGAATGCCGGCCTCGCTAACTGCCTCGAGATTCTCGGGAGTCGCAAGCGTAAGCACGCAGTTTCCGTATCCCATTGCTTCAAGCAAAGCCGGATGAGTTCCACCGACCTCGGTTGCGTGAACGTAACAGTAGGCATTCTGCTGTAGCGTTCGATAATCCTGACCAAAAACGAACCCGGTGAAGATGATGCGCTTGTCACCTTTGGCTCTTGCTTTCAAATTCTTGATGTACTGTTCGGCATAGGGCGCATCACCCACTATCAGCAATCGAAAGGCAGTTCTCACTTTCTTGAACGCCTCGATTACCAGGTGCGCATTGTTCTCCGGTTCCAGGCGCGACACGTAGAGGATGTAGCGGTTGGGTTCTACTCGCCATTTGCGAACAGCCGCGCGGTCAGGTCGTCGTTCGACTTCGCCACCGTAGGCGATCATTGTCGACGGTGCGTTGTGTTGAGCGAGGTAGTAATCCTGAATCACTTGTGCGTCAGTGACCATCTCGTTCGGCAGCAGCGTGCAAAGGTATTCGGCAAGGCGGTAATACTTGCGCCCAAGCGCACCCCACTTCTTTCGCTTGTGCTCCAAGCCGTCGACATTAATGGCCACTGGCGTGCCAGTTAACCTGAGAATCGTACTAAAGGGCGCATTAGCCGCATTGCAAATAAGCGCAGCGTCGAAACGTCGGGGAACAGCATGAAGTGCGGAGAGGAAGGTATGGACCACCGTATCGAAGTACTTGTGACGAACGGTTGGAAGGATCTGCAGATTTACGCCGTTATACTCGAGTTGCCGGGGTGAAACATAGTGGGAGCGGCAATAGACAGTAACTTGATGGCCGCGCGCTACCAAACGAGTAGCGAGGTGATCTGCGAAGGTCTCAAACCCGCCATAACTGGCCGGAATACCCCGTGTTCCAAGTATTGCTATCCGCATTATGCGTTGTCGATGTTAGCGTGCCGATCTAGCCGGTAACTTGTCCAGGTCCGCATTTACGTTTGCGACCTGCTCATAAACTCTCAATGTTCTTCGTGCCGTGTCATTCCAATCGAACATCTTTGCGCGGGCAAAACCTTTGACGCGCAACTCATCGCGAAGGGCTGGATTGTTTACCAGCTCTTCGATTGCCCCTGCAATCGCGTGAACGTCAAAAGGATCAACGGCCATGGCCGCGTCACCAACCACTTCGGGAAGACTAGTTCGGTTACCGATAATAACAGGGGCGCCGCACTGCATTGCCTCTAAAGGTGGTAGCCCGAATCCTTCAAAGAACGACGGATAAACGAAACACGTCGCGCCCGAGTACAACGCCGGCAGGTCCGATTCCGGCACGTATCCGGTAAGAATCACCGAATC
>DATJKB010000037.1:0-7366 GCA_035491875.1 Pyrinomonadaceae bacterium
AAATAACCTATTGAAGACTTCGGGGTTTAGTGTTATCTATCATCCACGCATGCCCAACAAGATCAGTCTCCCTCAGTTCTTGATTGCCCCCGACAAAGCTCCGAATAATTGACAGCAGTTCTTAAGTTGTCGCGTGATCTACACAACAGACTATGACACTGACATATTCGACACACTTTAAGTTTGTTGTCACGGTTACGTTCTCTCAATGTTGGGTAGTAGGAACCTTAACGACAAAACTTGAAGTGTATCGAACAGGTGGAGGTTAGCCATGCAAAAGACACTTTCTCTCTTCGTCCGCATTTCGGTTTGCGGACTTTTCCTTTTATTCGCAGTGATCACAGCTCATGCGCAGTTCAGGGCCGGCGTCCAGGGAACAGTTTCTGACGTCAATGGGGCCCTTGTACCCGACGCCAAAGTCGTTCTTAAAGATACGGAAACGGGAAAGAGTCAGGAAGTCACGACTAACGGTGAAGGCTTCTACCGCATCACGGGCCTGGCTCCGGGAAAATATGAACTGATTGTTGAGAAAACCGGCTATAGAAAAAGCGTGGTTCAAAGCCTTACCGTTGGCGCCGAGAATATCCAGGGCTTCGACATCATTCTCGAGATCGGCCAGATTAGCGAAATCGTAACGGTCAATGACGAAGGAGTCGCGCAACTGGAAACCGAGAACGCAAACGTTGCTAAGGGAATCACGACCACTGAAGTCAAACGATTGCCACAGGCCGGCCGCGATCCGTATGAGCTCGTCCGACTGACGCCAGGAATCTTCGGCGATGGAGCACGCTCGGGAAACGGAAACGCTTCAAGTCTTCCGAATTCTCCCGGACCCGGTGGTTCCAATAACTCGATTTTCCAGGCCGAGAACCAACCGCAGATTATCGCCAACGGCCAACGAATCTCAGCCAACAATTTCCAGATTGACGGTGTAAGCGTAAACAGTCTGAGCCACGGAGGCGCTGCTGTTGTCACACCAAACCAGGAGTCTGTAAGGGAGATCCAGATATCGTCGTCAAGCTATTCCGCCGAGGACGGTAGAAATTCAGGCGCGCAAATCAAAGTCGTCTCACAGAGTGGCACTAATGATTTTCACGGGAGCGCGATCTTTAAATACAACACTCCGGAGTGGAATGCCTTTAATAAATATCCAAACGATTTTGGACGCGGGCAGACAGAAAGAGTCGAGCGTCTCTTCCGGCAGTTTGGCGGCAGTTTGGGTGGCCCACTTTTTTTGCCGCACTTCGGTGAAGGTGGACCGGTGGTTCATGGCGGCAGGGATCGTAGCTTCTTCTTTATTTCATACGAAGGACTACGGGAAAACTCGTCTACGCCAGTGACGACGTATGTCGAAACCGCGCAGTTCCGGCAAAGTGTAATCAGTGCGCGGCCCGGCGGGATCTCTTCGGCAGTCCTCGCTAGTTCCGGCGTTCAGCCACGAATCGCCGGTGTAATAACTCCGTCGTGCGCTGATGTGCAAAGCAGTTTTCCCTGTCAGGTCGTAGGCGGTGGGCTCGACGTAGGTTCGCCAAGCGGGTCGCTGAGACAGTATTTGACTTTCTCAAACCTTGGGGGCGGTGGCCTCGATGGCATTCCCGACATTCAAAAAGTCATCATTTCTGCGCCTACCAGCAACAGACCAAATCAATACAACGCAAGATTTGATTTCATCCCGACCTCAAACAACCAATTGACCTTCAGCACCTATATGACTCGTGCTTCGTTTGTCGGCAGTGATACTGGCGCCGCAGCCCGTTCCCAGGCCGATATTACAACCAAGCCGAAAAACTCGTCGTTTGCTGTACTGTATAACAGCACGATCTCACCAACGCTGGTGAACGAAGCACGCTTCAACTTCACCAAATTTGCTTTCAATGAAGTGGAGTCGTCGAGTCAAACAAACTTCGGCATTCCGCGAATCGAAATTGAGGGACTGTTGCGCGACGGTAGTCGCATTCGTTTCGGGGCCCCTCAATCCGAAACAACGCCGGGAATCTTCTCGGAAAAGACGCTTGAGTTTCGCGATGTGGTAAACAACGTGCGCGGGAATCATGGCTTGAAGGTTGGCGGCGAATTTCGCCGCGAGTTTAATGACAACGACCTTAATGGCGCCGCTCGTCCCTTGTACTCGTTCGTCGGTCCTTTTAACTTTGCGAACGACGCACCAATCTTCTATCAGATTAATGCCGATCCTAATACGGGCGGGCCAGCGAATGCCCAACGTCATTTCCGTTCAAACAGCTACGGGGTTTTCATTCAGGACGATTGGAAGGTGCGGCCCAACTTCACCTTGAACCTGGGTCTCCGCTACGAATACTTCGGAGTGTTGACGGAAGTAAACAATGAGGTCGCGAATTTCGTCTTTGGACCAAACGGCGGTCTGGCTGGTTCGAAAGTTGTGCCCACTACTGAGCTTTACAATCCGGATCGCAATAACTTTGCTCCCCGATTGGGATTTGCTTATAGCCCCAAACATTTTGGTCTCGAGCAAAAGCTTGTGATTCGTGGCGGAGCCGGGATCAGTTATAACCGCAATCCCGAAATAGTCTTCTCAAACACGCGTGGCAATCCACCGTTCTTCGCGCGCTATGCAATCTGCTGCGGTACTGCGGCAACAGACTTCGGATCTCCTTTTGCCAACGGGCAGATTCTCTACACGCTGGGCACGAGCAACTCACCCTTCAGTTATCCTGCCAATCCAGCGCTGGCCGTAGGCATTGATCCGGCGACGGGCGCACCGCGCGACCGAACCGTTGAGGTTTACGGAGCGCTTGCTGACACGACGGTACCCTACGTTTATGTTTACTCGTTAGAGACTCAGTATTTACTGCCCTACAAATTGACGGGGACGGTCGGATATCAGGGCAGCTCCGCTCACGGATTGATCCGTCTCGTTAATCAACGATTCGTGCAATCGAATATTCCGGCAAACTACTTTGCCTTCGCGGTGTTCATTCCTACACCCGACGTGAACTCAAACTATAACGCACTGAACGCGCGCCTGACGCGTAGATTGTCTCGCGGAATTCAGTTTGATGTTCTCTACCGCTGGGCCAAGAGTATCGATAGCCTATCAAACGAAGGTCCCGGTGCCGAAACTAATCAAACCTTCCCGCAGAACTTGGGGACGGAGCGCGGCCCATCGGATTTCGATGTGAGACACAATCTCAACATCTCTGGTTTGTGGGATATACCGCTGTTTCGCAATCGCAAGGACGTCGTTGGTAAAGTGCTGGGCGGTTGGCAGGTTGACGGCATACTGACGGCCCACTCAGGCTTTCCCTGGACACCTCACACCGGGCAGTGCGTGCGCTCAGCCAACTCCAATGATTTTGTCTGTCCGTCTCGTCCGCCGCGATATTTTGGTGGTGCGCTTGAAGACACTAGCAACGATGCGTTCATTCGGCCTGGCGGGAATTTTCCCGGTGGCGGATTGGTCTACTTCGATCCGAACAATCCGAATGGTGCACTGCTGCCAGGTATCGGACGAAATTCGTTCCGTGGTCCAAGATACTTTGCGGTGGACCTGAGTCTCGCTAAACGCACCGGCATGCCCTCGTTTTTTGGTGAAGGTGCGTTTCTCGAGGTCAAGGCAAATTTCTTCAATGCCTTTAACAACCTGAATCTCAAGCCGTTTGGATTCTTCGCGCCGAATGTCGATAGTCGTGACTTCGGTCGTGCTCAGAGTGCATTGGCGGGACGCGTCGTAGAATTGCAGGCCCGGTTCAACTTCTAGAAAATTTCTCGCTCAAAGGCGCAAAGACGCAAAGTAGTGATCCGCTTTCTTTGCGTCTTTGCGGGAATAATCGTTCAGAATGAAACTAAATTGTAGATTTTCTCCGCTCGCACTCCTGCTGCTGGCGATTATCGGTATTTGCTCTCTCCCAACCACCTACAGCCAGAGTCCCAGAAACATCGAAGAACGCGTCAATGCCCTCCTGGCGCGTATGACGCTAGAAGAAAAGTTGGGCCGCGACCTTCGGTTCGTCGTTGAGCCGGGAGAGTTCAAAATCATGGTCGGCGCAAATTCCGAAGACGTAACCGAGAGGAGTTTGATATTAAATAGCGACGTGTCCCGCCAAGACGCCAAGACGCAGATTCGAACTGCATGAAAACAGTTAAGAGATCCCTCGCATTCACTGTCTTTGCGGTTTTGTCTTTGCGTCTTTCGGTCTTTGCGGGAAATTCTCTCCCGGCGCCGACGTTCACCTTACAAAAGCCGGCGCTTTCAACCGCCGACGAAACGTTCCTTGAAGATCTTCAACGCCGCTCATTTCGGTATTTCTGGGAACAAGCCGATCCGAACACGGGCCTGGTTGCCGACCGGGCTCGTGCGGACGCTTCAGAATTAGACGAGAACCATCGCAACGTAGGAAGCATTGCTGCAACCGGTTTCGGATTGACCGCACTTTGCATTGCAGCTGAACGTGGTTGGATTGATCGCACGCAGGCGCGCGAACGTACTCGCAATACGCTTCGTTTCTTTGTCGAGCGAGCTTACCAACAACACGGCTGGTTCTATCACTGGCTGGATATCAAAACGGGTCAACGTCGTTGGAATAGTGAAGTTTCGTCGATCGACACGGCATTACTGCTTGGCGGAGTACTAACAGCGCGCCAGTATTTCCGTGACGACGCGGAAATCCCGCAACTCGCGACGAAGATCTATGAACGGGTCGATTTTCGCTGGATGCTCAATGGCGATCCGCTGCTCTTATCGCATGGCTGGAAACCAGAGACCGGGTTCTTGCGATCACGTTGGGACACGTTTAGTGAAGACCTGATCCTTTACCTGTTGGCCATCGGCTCGCCCACACATCCGATTTCATGGCGCTCGTGGTATGCGTTGTGGCGCGATCGTTATCGCTACGAAGGTTACTCCTATTTCACGACCATTGGCGTGGCGCTCTTTATACATCAGTACTCGCACGCCTGGATCGACTTTCGGAATCGAAGAGAATCGCTCGGCGATAGGATCGACTACTTCCAAAACTCAATTAACGCGACACTCGCGCACCGAAAGTTCTGTCTCAATTTGGCTCACGAATTCCCCGGTTATCAGCCGAATCTTTGGGGCATCACCGCGTCCGATAGCGCCAAAGGCTATTTAGCATGGGGTGGTCCACCACGCGACCCAGCAATCGACGGCACGATCGTGCCTGCCGCAGCGGGCGGCTCGTTGATGTTTACCCCGGAGTTATCGATGGCCGCTCTAAAAACTATGCGTGAGAAATTCGGCGAACGGATCTATGGACGTTACGGGTTTGTCGACGCGTTCAATCCAAATACGAACTGGGTGAACAGCGACGAAATTGGCATCGACGTGGGAATAATACTGTTGAGTGCAGAAAATGCTCGCAGCGGAAACGTCTGGCGCTGGTTCATGCGAAACGGCGAAATATCTCGTGCATTGCAGATGGTAAAACTTCTGAAGTACCGGCGGATCAGGCTACAAGGTGCGGTTCTGATCACTGACGTGGCATTCGCATCTGCTCCGAATTGAGTCCCGGGACAATGAAGGGGTTTTGGTTAAGCGGGTTCGAGGCAAGAATTCTCCTGTCATATGAAGTTGAGAAATGTAATTCGGGGACTGCTGCTGATCCCATGGAGCGAATGCCGTGCTCATCGAACAAAGAGAAACGTTGACACTCTCTTACTATGGATCAGCTAAAAACACTAACGAAAAAGAAACGACTTCGACTAACAGGTATCGAGTCAGAAGTGAGGAATTAAGACTGGCAGTAAAGGGGTCAGTCGATCGACCCCGGCTCCACCAATCCTATCAAGCTCATCGCAAACGATCTTAAAATCTACAGCCCATCCGTAGTATAAGACTGTCGCTCACACACTAATCTGAAGGAGATCCACCCATGCTGGGCATTCGCTTTTATCGAAGTAGAGCCGACTATCTGGATGGAGACTTTTGTGCAAAGCCGAGTGTCGATAAGCCTATGAAGCTCGTAACGTTACTGATCGTTGGAGTGCTGCTGGTCTCGAATTCAAAATCTCTATTGGGCCAGGAAGAAGCCTACGTCCCGGAAAAGGACCGGCAGGTCCTCAAAAAACTTGACGACTGGCAGAACATGAAGTTTGGCCTGTTGATGCATTGGGGCCCGTATAGTCAATGGGGAATCGTAGAGTCGTGGTCGATCTGTTCTGAAGACGTAGATTGGTGTCGTCGCCCAAAGGGTATTAGTTATGTCGATTATGTAAAGAAGTACGAAGAGCTCCCAAAAACTTTTAATCCGATCAATTTCGATCCGGAGCGGTGGGCCAGGGCCGCGAAAGACGCCGGCATGAAATACGTCGTATTCACAACCAAACATCACGATGGCTTCTGCATGTTCGACACAAAATATACCGACTATAAGATCACTGCCTCCGATGTGCCATTTCACGCAAATCCAAGGGCAAACGTAGCAAAAGAGATCTTTAGCGCATTTCGGCGAGAAGGAATGGGAATCGGAGCCTATTTTTCAAAGCCCGACTGGCACAGTGACGATTACTGGGCGCCTGAGTGGGCCACTCCAGACCGCAACAACAACTACGACACCCGAAAATATCCTGAACGCTGGCAGCGCTTTCGAGATTTTACTTACAACCAGATCAACGAGTTGACGACTGAGTATGGACCGGTCGACATACTCTGGCTCGACGGCGGTTGGGTGAAGGTACGCAAGGAACCATTTGATGCAACGGTTGGCAGTGGGCGCGTTCCCTGGCAGCAGGATATCGACATGGGCCGCATCGCGGCGATGGCGCGAAAAAATCAGCCGGGGATCATAATCGTCGATCGCGATGTTCCGGGACCTTACGAAAACTATCGGACGCCTGAACAGCAAGTGCCGAACAAACCTCTCTCGTATCCGTGGGAGACTTGCATGACCATGGCGACCTCATGGTCATATGTTCCCAATGATGCTTACAAGCCTCCACGCCAGTTGATCCATCTCCTTGTTGATATAGTCGCTAAGGGCGGAAATTTTTTGCTAAATGTTGGACCAAGCCCAACTGGCGAACTCGCGCCTGAAGCATATGATCGAATGCGCGAAATTGGAGCCTGGATGAAGATCAACAGCGAGGCGATTTACAACACGCGGCCAATCGCTCCTTACAAAGAGGGAAAGATCTGTTTCACCTCGCTGAGCGACGGCACTGTCTACGCCATCTATCTTGCAGATGAAGACGAAACCGAACCGCCCGCCAAAGTATGGCTTACCGGGTTTACTCCAAAAGCTGGAGCGAAGCTTCAACTGCTTGGCTCCACCACTCCGCTAACATGGGAGCGTATCGGAAAGGGGGTTCTGATAGACATTCCCGACGCAGTTCGGAACAAGGCATCAGGTAAATACGCCTGGACGATCAA